>RGER01000247.1 GCA_009917815.1 Actinomycetota bacterium | reverse complement strand
CAACGGTGGCACTGGTACCAGCACCAATGGTGGACTCACCAATAACGCCACCACTGGAAGCACAGCAGCACCTGCCTCTCTCAAGGCATAAATCAGAACTCCACTCAATCGAGTGGAGAGTAGGACGGGGCTGGAGCGTCATCGCTTCAGCCCCGTCTTCATGTGGCAAGATCTCGAACTATGCAGATACATATCGGAAGTGACCACGCAGGCTTCGAAGTAAAAGAAGCGCTCATCGCTCACCTGCGCCAAGCTGGCCACGAAGTCGTTGACCACGGCCCCAAGTTTTATGACGCAATCGACGATTACCCTCCCTTCTGTTTGCGCGCTGCCGAAGCAACTGCCGCGAACTCGTCATCGCTTGGAATAGTTCTTGGTGGTTCCGGCAACGGTGAGCAGATGGCCGCCAATAAAGTCCGAGGAATTCGTGCTGCACTTGCCTGGTCTCCCACACTTGCAGCACTCGCTCGCGAACATAACAACGCAAATGTCGTTTCCATCGGAGCCCGAATGCACACCACCGAGGAATCCCTCGCAATTGTGGATGCGTTCCTCGCTACACCGTATTCAAATGAAGATCGACATACGCGACGCATCGAAATGTTGAGCGCTTACGAATCCACGCACGTGCTGCCACCCCTTGGACCGGGGCACGAAGGCTAAATTCTTACTTCATAATCTCGTAATAGAGGTCGGTCACTACGTGGCCCTTACCTAATCCTTGACCTTCAAATTTTGTGAGCGGACGCCAATCCGGGCGATCAATCACTCCCCCGACAAATCGTGGATCCTTGGACGCGAAACTCTGCATCCATTGCGCGTATTCAAACCAATCCGTCGCCGCATGGAGAAACCCACCAGCGCGAACCCGCGAAAAGACGAGATTCAGAAATTCTTCGTTAAAGATACGGCGCTTATGATGCTTAAATTTTGGCCAAGGATCGGGGAAGTATAAGCGCACGCCATCCAAGGAATCGGAGGCTAAGTGGTCGCGCATCAAGTCAAGTGCATCGCCATCAAAGATGCGCACGTTCATCAAATTTTGAGTCGATGCATAAGCGAGCAAGGCGCCAATTCCTGGCTTATGAACTTCCGCTGCCACGATGGCAATTTCCGGCGAGGCCGCCGCCATGAGCGCGGTAGTTTCTCCCATTCCGCTTCCGACTTCGAGAACCACCTCCCGAGCCGGTGCCAGCAGTGCGCGCAGATCAACGATTCCCTCGGGGGCTAAGCCCCACCGATTCCAATGGAGATCGCGAGCGCTCTGCTGATTCGCGGTAACGCGCGAACCCCGTCGCTTGTAAGTGCGAATGGAATTCTGGGTGAAGTCTCGTGCCATGAATTAATCGAACTGAGGTCCGGCGGTACGACTTCGCTTGATTTCGTAGAAGCCAGCCACGCTTGAAACCAAGAGCGCCCCATCCCACAGATCAAGAGCAGCTTGACCCTTGGGCGCTGGAGTTACGACTGGTCCAAAGAATGCATTCCCATTTACAGCTATGACAGGAGTTCCAACATCTTCACCGACGAGCGCAATCGCCGCATCATGTTCTTTAATAACTTCAGCGTCGAGAGAGGTGTCGTTCATTCGATCCGAAATTGAAGAGGGCAATCCTGCATTCTTCACCGCATCAACCACGATGCTGTCGATCTCATCAATCCCACGTCCACCAGGATGGAAGAGCATTCCCATGGCTTCGTAAAGTGCGCGAAATTCCTGCTGCCCACATTCAAGTCGCGTAGCTGCGAGGGCACGTACTGGCTTCATTCCATCAGTGATGATGGCCGCGTATTTCGGTGGCATTTCGCGGTCACGATTGAGGTGGGCCAGACTCATGCCTCGAAAATTTAAGGTGATTGGCCGGTGCTTCTCGACTTCAACGAGCCAGCGAGAAGTCATCCATGCCCAAGGGCAGATCGGGTCTACCCAGAGATCTACTGAAGTATTCATGGCATAAGCCTGCCAGGTTCTCTTCCAGGCTCCGAATCCTGGGAAATCCCGTTCTCACCTCACGTTTACCGAGAGAATCCCAGGAATTCCTGAACTGGCCATTTACCGTTTTCTCATGA
>RGER01000246.1 GCA_009917815.1 Actinomycetota bacterium | reverse complement strand
TACTCAGTGCATTCTCTCAGACGGAGGTCTTCGCCGATTCGATCTCGGTCGCGGTAATAAGACTGGAGAGATAGTCCGACACAAAGTTCAGGGCTTCTTCCCTGCCATCTGCCCGACGTCCTTTTTCACGTCTCTGAACCGACAACTCATGATCGAGATCAGATTTCACTTCACCCAGCACACGCTGAAGTGAGGAGGGCGTCAGATTGGCGTCCATCTCTTCGAGTTCCTGACACCGATCAAGCACCCAGTTAAGACCTTCGATACGCCCGGCGTAGTGTTCTTGCTCACCAGTATCAATTCTGGCCATCGCCGTCGCAAAGGTTTGGGCCTCATAAATGAGGTTATAGAAGCTGGTGACGGCTCGCTGCAGGCTTGAGTTCATGATGCTCCTTCATCTGAAAATGATTAACCTCTCAATTATACATGAGAACCTGCCAGCAACAAGGAAAATTTTCAGGACGGCTAGGTAAAGAGCAGAGAATGGAATTCGTTCATGAAACCATAATAGAGCGGAGCAAAATCTTTTAGGCTGTCCGGACTGGTTTCTTTAAGGCGTTTGAAGAAAAAAACCTGTGCTCGCGGATCTAGTTGTTCAAGCAAGTGACTTAACTGCGCCATAGTATAGCTGCCGGCCGGGACACTGAGGATGTAATGGACAAGTCGTTCAACGAACTGTTGGCCAAGATACTCTGTCGCCACGTACTCTTGCGGAACCTTCCCCGATGCCAGCAGTTCATCGAATGGAACCGCTTGTGCGGCAAAGGGAATGGACGGTTTTGGCTGATTAGGCACCCAAGATCCTCCACGATCATATCGCAGAAATAAGGAAGGATTTTTTTACTGTACTGGACCCCTCAGAGCCCGTCAAGTGCACAGATGGGGCAGTTAGCCTGACCAAAAGACCCGCTGAAAGAGGATGGACAGGGCCAAACAGAACTAGTTCAAATCCTCCCGCTTCAAATTTTTGACAGTGAGTGAATATGCTTCATAAGGCGTCAATTACTAACTAAACTCGGGGAAAAACGAAGGGGGCAGGGGGCCCTGCGGCCCCCTGCCCCCTCCCTGACACGAGCCCGACTGTGCTTACAGCCAGGTCACGCGCTCGGCCGGCCGAATGTAGATCGGCTCTTCGACCTGAATACGCGCCACTTCCTTGCCCGACTTGTTGAAGCCCAACACGGTATCGTTGTACATCTCGAACCGCTTCCCGTGGATCTGGGTTTCAAACACTTTCGGACCCGGAATGACATCGTACCGGAAGACGATCTGCTGGCTGGCTCTCCAGAGCTGGAGCACCGCCAACAGTTCGCGGCTGGGCACGAGATACTTCTCAATGGCGTTATCCACGCCCGGGCCAAACATCTGCCGCGCATAGCCACGAGGGCTGTGCCGCGGGGGGATGTAGTAGCCGTTGGGCTCGGTGCCCCACTGTGGGTACAGCGGAAGCGCCACCTGCTCCACACGAATCGTGTAGTACAGGGGATGCCACCGATCTTCCGCCCAGAGACCGTCCTCACCGATGCGCACCAGACTCTGCATCCGGATCTTTCCGACGCAGGCAGCCATACAGCGCGTTTCCATCGGCTCGCCACCGGTCAACGGGTCCTTACCTTCGATACGCGGATAGCACGCGATGCACTTTTCAGACACGCGTGTGGTTCCACGATACATCGGCTTCTTGAACGGGCACTGTTCCACGCACTTCTTGTACCCGCGGCACCGGTTCTGGTCGATCAACACGATGCCGTCTTCCGGCCGCTTGTAGATCGCCTTGCGCGGGCAGGCTGCCAGGCAGCCCGGATACGTGCAGTGGTTGCAAATGCGCTGCAGGTAGAAGAAGAACGTTTCATGCTCCGGCAAGGAGCTGCCCGTCATCTTCCACGGTTCGTCCCGTGAAAATCCGGTCTTGTCGATGCCTTCCACGAGGGCGCGCATCGAGGTCGCCGTATCTTCATAGATGTTCACGAACCGCCATTCCTGGTCCGTCGGAATGTACCCGATCGCCGCCTGGCCCACCTTGGCGCCCGCGTCGAAAATGGTCATCCCTTCGAACACCCCGTACGGCGC
>RGER01000245.1 GCA_009917815.1 Actinomycetota bacterium | reverse complement strand
ATTCTTGATGTGGGACCGGGCGCGGGGAAATTTGGCGTACTTCTTCGGGACAAGAGCCGCACAATTGATGCGATTGAGATTTATCTCCCGTATGTGGGCCTTTTTAGGCTCAACATGGTCTACAACCAGGTCTATGTGGGCGATGTCATGCAGTTCCCGTTTAAGAAGAAAATGTATGATCTCGTGATACTAGGCGATGTGCTTGAACACCTCAGTGTCTCGGATGCTCAAAGCCTGCTTCTGACGCTTAGAAAGAATCATATTTCGGTACTGATTACGGTTCCTTTTTTGTACCCCCACCCCGCGGTTTATGGGAACCAGTGGGAGGAGCACAAGCAGGCGGATCTGACTGAGGAAGTCTTTCAGGAAAGATACCCAGGCTTTAGGCTTATTTTAGGTAATGAGCAGCAAGGGGTTTACTACCGTGGTGCTCTGACTGCGCTTCCAGACCCTGCCCCGTAAATTCTGATCTGGTTCATTTTTTGGCGTGATATCCTAGGGGCATGTTCGTTTCAGGTCTTCTAAAGACAGCCAGAGCTTTGTTTGTTTACCGGAATGTTCACAAAGGCAAATCCGAGCACACCTATTCTCTCAGGGACCGCAGTACAGGCAAGGTTACGGGTCACACTCAGAGCCTCATTCTAAAAGACCCTGTTTTCAAAGTATCGGGCAAGGGCCGCGATAGGGTGAGGCGCGAGGGCGTGAAGAATGTCCACGCGGGTGTTTTGGGTACTGTGGTCGCAGAGGCGCCTTTGGGTGCTGAGTGGTTTCGGGTAACTTATGATCCTAAGAAAAATCAGGGGTTTGTAACGCGGGATGGCGGAAAGCCTGTCGAGAAGGCCCAGTACGCAAAGCTTACTCCTTCTGGGGTCGAGGTAGCTGGAATCGCTGAAGAATGCGGTAGCGAGCTAGGGCGGGGCGCTGTAAAATAGTGCCTATGAGCAAGTTTACTGAAGGCTTTGAGAAACAGGCCGGGATCATGAGAGGGCTGGGTAAGGCGCTAGGCAAGGGCGCTCGAGCAGTGAAGAATACTGCGAGCGCTGTGCGGCGACAAGCCAGCGAGTTTACTCGCGGGATGAGAAGCGGATTTACGGGCACAGAAGTAAAGCCTTTAGAAAAAGTCCGAGAAATAAAGCCTTTAGAAAAAGTCCGAGAAATAAAGCCCGGGGAGTTTAGGGACTCGCTTAAGCTAAAGCTGTCTCGGGACTGAAACAAACCCCTAATTAGCGCTCCCCGTATTCCTATTGTAAAATAGGATCTGGGGGGCTTTGGGTGCATAGTTGGCGTCGTCGCCTATCAGACATTTTTAAACTGACATTGATTCTGTGGTTTTATCAGCTAGCGCTATCACTCCGCTACCAGAACTATGTTGACGTTGACCGTGCTTTATCTCCTTACGCAGAAAGTTTTATCGCTGAGGCCCGCCGCCACTTCTGCCCTGTGGAGCTTAGGGATATTATTGTTCAGGTGGCCCATCTTGAGAGCGATGGTGATGGTTTTTTGGTAATCGGTCTTTGTGAGGTCACGGGCACATTTAGGCGCGTGAGTGTGGATCCCGTATATTGGAAGTTTGCCACAGAGGATGAGAGGCTCGGGCTTATGTATCACGAGCTAGGCCACTGTTTGCTTGGCAGGGATCACACGGAAGCGCTTTTGCCCGACGGTAGGCCAGCAAGTCTCATGCACCCTTATCTCAGTGATGGGTGGGAAAAGGACCGGGAGCGGTATCTAAACGAGCTTTTTGACTCCTGCGCGCGCTAGAGTTGCCACAGGAAGAGTTTGCCGTCATAGTGGATGTATGAGTGATCCACTTAGCCCAGAGTCCCAGGAAGCGTTTGAAGAACAGTTTGAGCGCTCGGACGTAGATGACATCACCGAGAATCTAAAAAGAGCGGCTTCGGCACACAAGACATCCTCAGACCAGAGCGGGTCCAAGGCTAGGGTTAAAGTCTTTTTTGACAATAATGGTAACGAAAAAAAGACAATTAAAGCCTCTAAGACCGACTGGATCCACAATCTGATTCACCTGGACGGCCAGAAGTTTGATTTTACGGGCCGCGAGTACCTAAA
>RGER01000244.1 GCA_009917815.1 Actinomycetota bacterium | reverse complement strand
TGGACCAAGCCGACCTGGCGCAATTGGTAGCGCACCGCACTTGTAATGCGGGGGTTAGGGGTTCGAGTCCCCTGGTCGGCCCCACTTTTCCCTCCTACTCCATATGGCAAAACCTCAGATACGCTTGCGCCCATGTCTGCTGTGGAGCGTACTTACGCGGAGCAATTGGATCGCGAAGATCCGCTCGCCCATTTTCGTGAGCGCTTCTATATAGCCGATCCCGAGGTCTGCTATCTCGACGGCAACTCACTCGGACGCCTTCCGCTTCACACCATCGATGTCATCAACGAATTAATGGTGAAAGAGTGGGGAGGCGAAGTTGTTGATGGCTGGCATCACTGGTTAGACGAATCCCAAAGCACTGGCGACTTGATTGGCCGCGTAGCCCTAGGCGCCGCCGCCGGTCAAGTACTTGCCACCGATACAACCTCAGTGAATTTCTATCAATTGGCTACCGCGGCAATAAAGGCCCGGCCAGGTAGAACTACGGTGATCACAGACGAGTCAAACTTTCCGACCGACCGTTACATTTTGCAAGGATTAGCGAAAGAGCACAATTTAAATCTTGTCGTCATTCCAAACTCGGATGATGAGCTCATTACTTCGGAGAGGTTAAAGCCCTTTCTCAACGATGAGGTGGCTCTCGTAACCTTTCAGGTGGTGCAATATCGCGCAGGCGCTCGTAACAATGTCAGTGAACTCACGGAGTTAATTCATACCTATGGTGCGATTGCCCTCTGGGATGCTTCACACTCCGTGGGATCTGTTGCCATGAATTATGATGCTGATGGCGTTGATATTTCTGTCGGCTGTAAGTATCCAATCCTCATTTGGCATGATGGAAGAGGCAGGTATAGCAGCTATTGAAGCCAAGTGCGCCAAGGGAACTGAAATGATGATCGCCCTTTTCGATGCTTGGCTGCGCGAACTCGGTTTTGAATTAGGGACCCCACGCGACCCCGCGCGACGTGGTGGCCACGTGTCGCTACTTCATCCTGATGCCTTCCAAATATCTGTTGCCATGCGTACTTTGGCGAAAGTGATTCCCGATTTCAGAAATCCAAATGCAATCCGCTTAGCGATCTCCCCACTTCCGACCTCATATGTTGAGGTGTGGGATGGATTTGCCCGACTGCGTGATTTGGTGGCGAGTGGAGAATTCACAAAGGTGAGTACCTCTGGAGCGAAGGTTCTCTAAGTAGATGATTCGCTCTGCTCATATCGATAGCTTCACGCGCGATAATCTGCCATCGCAAGATCTTTGGCCAGAGCTGATCAACATTCCTGCCTATCCGCAACGCCTCAACGCCAGCGTGGAATTGCTTGATCGCACTATTGAATTGGTGGGTCGCGAGAAGATCGCTCTGATCGCCCCAGAGGGTGAAGTCACTTACGGAGCATTACTCGATCAAGTCACAGCGTTGGCCAGGTACTTTGAAAGCGCCGGCGTAGAGGCGGGAAATCGCGTGCTTTTACGCGGGCCTAACAACGCATCGGTAGTGGCGATCTGGTTTGCCTTGCTCCGTATCGGTGCAGTGGTGGTCACGACAATCCATTTACAACGCACTGGCGAATTAGAGAAAATCGTTGATATTGCCTCAGTTCAATTTGCTTGCGTAGATCACCGCTTCACTGAGGATTGGAATGCAGTCACGCATTTTAAGGGCAGAACTTTTGTCTACGGTGGGGCAGATGCTACTGATCTTCTGCAGATCGCGGCATCTCATAAAGGTGAGCACACGCCATGTGATACCGCCTCTGACGATGTGAGCCTTCTGGCATTTACCTCTGGGTCAACCGGCTTGCCTAAAGCAACGATGCACTTTCATCGCGACATATTGGCGATTGCAGACACGTTTTCGGCCCACGTCTTGCGCCCTTCGAGTGCAGATATCTTCGCCGGTTCGCCGCCGCTTGCATTTACCTTCGGTCTTGGCGCACTCGTGATTTTTCCTTTTCGAGTAGGGGCAACCAGTTTGCTTCTTGAGGGCGCACCACCGCCGGTCTTGCTGGAAGAAATTGCGAAACACCGGGTCACCACGCTCTTTACAGCCCCCACTGCATACCGAGCGATGCTCTCGCACCTAGAAGAGAGAAAGCTTCCGTCGCTGCATACCTGCGTCTCGGCGG
>RGER01000243.1 GCA_009917815.1 Actinomycetota bacterium | reverse complement strand
CTGCCAAGGATCACCCGCGGGAAGAACGAGGACTAAATCAACAAGGTCAGTATCAAGGACGGCATCGATGATGGCTCGATGCGTGTGATGTACAGGGTCGAAGGTGCCGCCAAAGAGCGCGACTTGGCGCGTGACGAGCGCGTTCTCCGCACTCATACGGATTACTTAGCTACCGGTCTACTTATCTACGTCTTGGCGCAAAACGACGTAGAGACCGAAGGCGAGTGCGCCAAAAGCTACGACGCCAAAAGCTACCGAGGGAGCCGACATCTGGCGTTTGGCTTCTTCTGCAAGGAGATGGAACATGGGCGTCAGTCTAGCCAGGGATCAGCCCCGGATTTGTCCCTCGCCACTCACGATCCATGTGGTGCTGGTCATTTCCGTGAGCCCCATCGGGCCACGGGCATGCAATTTCTGAGTGGAGATCCCAATTTCTGCGCCAAAACCGAACTCTTCGCCATCGGTGAAGCGGGTCGAGGCGTTGACCATGATGGCCGCGCTATCAAGGGTTGCCACGAACCGTTGGGCAGCTACTGCGGACTCAGTAACGATGGCTTCCGTGTGTTGGGTGCCGTGGGCGCGGATATGTTCCACTGCTTCATCGAGAGAGGAGACCACCCGGGCTGCAATCTCGAGAGCGCCGTATTCAATATCCCAATCATCGGGCTCGGCCGCGACTACGCGTGAGTCACATGTCAGAAATGCCGCGTCGCCATGAATAGTGACGCCGGATGCGATGAGTTCGGAAGTAATGCGCGGCAGGAAAGCGCTCGCGACCTTTTCGTGCACCAGGAGAGTCTCTGCAGCATTGCAGACACTGGGTCGATGTACCTTTGAATTGATCACGATGGCTACTGCCTTTTCGAGATCAGCAAACTCATCGACATAGACATGGCAATTTCCGACACCGGTTTCGATGACTGGGACAGTGCTCTCTTCGACCACTCGACGAATGAGGCTCGCACCCCCACGTGGAATCACCAGGTCCACGAGTCCACGGGCAGTGAGAAGCTCTTTCACGGTGGCGTGATCATCAGAAGGTACGAGCTGCACCACATCTGCGGGTAGCGACGTGGTTGCTAACGAGGAGCGCATCACCTCTACCAAAATGGCATTGCTCTTGGATGCCGATGAGGAACCGCGAAGCAGAACAGCGTTGCCAGACTTCAAGGTAATACCCGCCGCATCGACAGTGACGTTAGGACGAGCCTCGTAGATCATGCCGACAACACCAAAAGGCACGCGCACTTGACGGATCTTCAAACCATTAGCCATGGTGTTATCGCGAATTACTTCGCCAATAGGATCTGTAAGGCTGGCGACTTGACGCAAGCCATTCGCCATCGACGTGATGCGAGCAGACGTAAGCGTGAGGCGATCGAGGTATTGCCCAGTGCTATCCGCGCTCGCTGCAGCAGCCACATCGAGAACGTTTGCGGCCAGGATTTCAGCGGTGCGCGCCTCTAATGCATCTGCCATTGCTAGCAGGGCCGCGTCCTTCTCCGCTCGAGTGGCTACCGAAAGGGCCCGCGCGGCGATACGCGCCCTGCCCGCTAAATCTGCAATAACCATGGCCTAAGGGTACCCGCCTC
This sequence comes from Actinomycetota bacterium, assembly GCA_009917815.1. Taxonomy (GTDB): domain Bacteria; phylum Actinomycetota; class Actinomycetes; order Nanopelagicales; family Nanopelagicaceae. The sequence continues at coordinate 538 of RGER01000243.1, read as the reverse complement.
ACTTTGAATCATGATTAGATCTATCCATGACCTCATTTGATCTTGTCATCAATAACGCACGGCTCCGCGGCCACGACGGCCCTGCTCACTTGGGAATCACCGGCGGGAAGATCTCCGCAATTTCCAAGGAGGCACTTTCAGGTGGGGAATCCATCGATGCAGAAGGCGGGCTCGTATCAACATCTTTCGTTGACGGTCACATGCATCTCTGCAAGGTCTACACGTACCGCTCGTTTGGTGACGCCACTATCGGGGAGTACGGCACCGGAACAATGGGCGGCGCCATGACGGGTATCGAGCTTGCATCGAAGATCAAAGAGAAGTATCACGAGAGTTGGATCTACGACAACGCAAAAGCTGCAGCACTCAACGCCATCAAGCATGGCGTGCTCCACATCCAAGCATTTGTTGACACCGACACAAAGGCCCGACTTGAAGGCATCAAGGGCGTCATGCGGGTGCGCGACGAACTCAAAGATGTCATCAAGATTGAAGTAGTGGCATTCCCGCAAGATGGTCTACTCCGCGATCCAGGTGC
>RGER01000242.1 GCA_009917815.1 Actinomycetota bacterium | reverse complement strand
GGCAACCAAAGAGGATTTTGCGCTGGGAAGGCTTGAGGCCGTCCATGATGTGGGGCAGGGAGCGCAGATTGTCGGCATTGCTGAAGTGGATGAGCTCGTCATTCACGAAGCGCGTATAGGGCACCGAGCCACCGGCGCCGATATCCAAGATCCGCTTGGGGTCGTAGTTTGACAGCCACTCCTTGCGGTCGTCGGCGCGCTTCTTGTGGAAGGCGAGCGACATGGAATCATCCGCCCCGGTGGACCACTCGTAGCGGATCTCGGCGAGGCGCTCAAACCACTCCTTGGCCTCCTGCTTTGTACTCGTACCCAGACCCTTGTAGTACTTGATGGTCCACCCGCTACTGGACCCACCCTGTTGCTCCAACCACCGCTCATACTCGCCGGCGCTGTAGAAGCTCAGCACCTCCGAGCGACGCGTGGCCTTCAGCAGAGGCGTGGCGAGCGAGCAGAGAAAGCCCATCTGCATCAGCTCCGGCCACTCGGTGTGGAACAAGTTCATCACCAGGCCCTTGATGTGCGAGCCGTCATGATCCTGGTCGGCCATGATCATCACACGACCGTAACGGAGACTGGTCCGGTCCTTGTAGTGCATTCCCTGGCGCAGACCGAGGATCGCCTTGATGGCCGTGAGCTCCTCGTTCTTGTTGAACTTCTCCTGGGAAATGTCCTTGACGTTGATCATCTTGCCCTTGAGGGGGAAGACGCCGAAGCGCTCGCGCCCCACCACATTCAATCCAGTGATGGCTGACGTGGCGGCTGAGTCTCCCTCGGTCAGAATCAGGGTGCACTCGCCACTGCGCGCCGTGCCGGCCCAGAGCGCGTCCTCCAGCTTGGGAAATCCGCGCAACGTCTTCTTCTTCGTGCCGTCCGTCTTCTTCGCGTCCTTGGCCTGCTTAGCGTCGAGGGCTGCCTGAGCCTCCTCTAGCAAACCAATCTTCATCAGGCCGTCCACGAGCTTTCCGTCAGTCTTGAAGGTACTGCCGAACTTTGCTGCGGGCGTGGTCAGCGTCTCCTTCGTCTGTGAGTCAAAGGCGGGATTGACAATCGTGGCATTGACGAAGAAGACGACCGAGTCGCGAATCTGGCCGGGCTTGACAGGCACCTTCTTCTTCGCGGCGGCCTCGCAGAAATCGCCGAGGACAGTGCGCACGACCGCGTCCACGTGCTTGCCACCCTTGCGAGTATTGATGCCGTTGACGAAACTGACGGCGTGGGCGGATTCCTCGGCACTGCCACTGTCCTCGTCGTAGAGAGAACGGCTGAGCACGCAGGCCACTTCCCAACGGCGCGCGTCCGTGCCACAGGCCTCGTAGACCACGCCTGCCGAGTCGCGCAAGAAGAGCTTGACGAACTTGTCAAAGGTGTTGGCTACCACGGCAGCACCGTTCCACGAAACCTTGACGTCCTTGCCACACAGGGCGGCGAGCTCCCAAGTGCGCGTGCGCAGAACATTCACCATCTCCTCTTGCTCAAACCCAATGAACCGCGAGAGATCCGGAGTATACGTAACACGCACAAAGCCCTTGCCGGCGTCCTTCTTGACGGACGGCTTGTCGCACCGGCTCATGTGGTCGTGCCACACCTGAGTGTACTTGGAGCCTTGGGCGGGGCTTCGCACCTCTAGCTTGAACTCCGTGGAGAAGACGTTGACGAGCTTGGCGCCGTAGCCGTTCTTGCCACCGACGATCTTCTCCTCTTCCTTGTTGTAGTTCCCGCTGGTGAGGAGGTGGCCGAAGATGAGCTCTGGAACCCAGACCTTATGCTCGGCGTGTTCTTGAATAGGGATGCCGTCACCGTCGTTCTCCACGCTGATCTTCAGGGATCCGCCCTCTTGCTCAACATGAATCGCAATATGCTTGACGGGGTTGGTCGAGGTCATACTACGAATCCGCGCATCGCGCGCATTCACGACAAGCTCGTCAAACAGCTTGTAGAATCCGGGGTTGAAGGGAATCTTGCGGTGAACCATCTTGCCCGTGTCAGCGTCCAAGACCCACCGCCACTCTTCATGCGTCTCTACACTGCCGACATAGGTATCAGGCAACTCAAGAATATGCTCGCGGTGAGAAAGTTTCTTGTAGTCACTACCTGAGGCACTCGTCATTTGAAAGGAGGGACTGGGGAGTA
>RGER01000241.1 GCA_009917815.1 Actinomycetota bacterium | reverse complement strand
TGGGAGAAGTTCGACATCCGCGGTAAGGGGCTTTCGCAAGAGATATTCACTCTCTCCGGAGGAAACCAGCAGAAGGTTGTGCTTGCGAAATTCTTGGCGCTTACGCCCTCACTTTTGCTCATTGATGAGCCCACTAAGGGCGTCGATGTCACCACTCGGTCAGAGATATATCGGCTATTAGCTGAACTTGCGGCAGATGGGATGAGCATCATCGTGGTGAGTTCGGAGCTCACCGAGCTTTTGGCAATTTCGCATCGCGTATTAATCATGCACGAAGGCCGCCAAGTTTCGATTCTGGAGAGTTCTACAACTAATGAAGCAGAAGCCCTACTCGCATGTTATGGGAATTTTGATTTGGCAGTTGGTGGCTTGGCGGCTTTTGCCACCTCGACCACTGCAGGCATGCTCACCACTGCCGGGCTCGATGGAACTCCGCACACCCCAGGCGCAGTCTTGCCCGCGGTCTTGCTCGGCCTTGCCGTAGGACTACTCGGCGGGATCATCTCTGGTTTCCTTGTCTCCTACGTGGGTGTACTCGCATTTATTGCTACGTTGGGAATGGCAGGTGTCTTCGCGTCATTTGCTTACTACGCCTCAGATGGCAAGCCGGTTTATGGGCTTGTTGAACATAACTTCGTCGACATTGCTCGCGGTTCGACTATCGGACTCTCGAACAAGATCTGGATTATGTTGATCTTTGCGGCGATCATCTGGTTCTTGCTTGATCAGACACCTCTTGGTCGTCGCATGTATGCGGTGGGAGGCAATCCAGAGGCTGCCCGCTACTCGGGAATCAACACTCGACTCATACGCTTGATAGCTTTTGCAATTTGTGGCGTGGGCGCAGCTCTTGGTGGGCTCCTCGGCTCTGCGAGTACAGCAACAGCTAACGTGACCGCAACTCAACCTTGGATGCTCGATTCCATAGCCGCTGTCTTTATCGGTATGGCAATGTTTCGAAACGGAAAACCTAATCTTCCCGGCACGATCCTCGGCGTCATCACGTTACGTACGTTAGAAAATGGCCTCAATTTCACGTCGATCAACGACTTCTTACAATCTGCCATCACTGGTGCAGTCGTCGTTATCGCAGTGATCCCTTCTGCGCTCTCCAGGATCCGCCAATCCCGCTAGTAGGAGGAGCTCCAAGCTCACTCTTTGTGATTGAAGTTGCGCGAGGTGTTCACTCATCGCAAGCAAAACGTGAGTCTGTGGAGAGTGAGAGTTGAGCATCGATCGCCCACCTCAATATTGCGAGATGGATTTTGAAAGTATCATTTTTGCTCAATCTGCCCGTAGGCACCGTATTGGAAGGGTGAGAGCCCTCTATCTAATTCGTTCCGAAGAACCGAAAGTTATTAACCACGAGATCATCGGTGAGAGTCGATTACTCTGGGTAGGAATGGATGACAGGGGGCTTGACATAGAGATCATTGGAATTTTGAATGGAGATGAATTATTAGTGATCCATGTGATGCCACTCTTTAGGAAAAGGGGGAGAAGGTATGAAGAACAGTAAGTTCGGCAATGTTCGAAATCAAGGGCGGAACGAAGTGCTCTATACGGCTTCGGGCGAGGTAATCGACGATGCGTATGTTTCGCGGGTTGTCTCCGAAGTGCACGCATTCATGGAAGGTCCTGAACTTAGTACTCTTCCGCCTCGTCCACTTCAGGTTCGTCCTCGTCAAGGTCAAGACCAGTAAGTTCTAAGATCGGCGTTGTCCCACCGACGTCTAACGTCTCCACTTTGCTCAGTTTTCGCTCGAGTGCGCGACTACGTCGGCCGGCATCGGCGACTGTGTTCTGTGCCGCACTGAGTTGCTTCTCCAACTTGTCCCAGACCTTGCCGTACTTATTAAATTCTGTCTTCGCCTCGCCGAGCACCTTCCATACTTCGCTCGTGCTCTTTTGAATCTTGAGAGTCTTAAAGCCCATTTGCAAACTATTGAGAATCGCCATCAAGGTCGTAGGGCCGGTCACCAAGATGTGGTGTGTATTTTGCAATTCGTAGCAGAGGCCAGGGCGACGGATTACTTCAGCGAAGAGACCTTCCGTCGGTAAGTACATGATGGCGAAGTCGGTTGATTGAGGGGGGTGAATGTACTTCTCGGAAATGGTCTTTGCTTGAATCTTGATGGCCTTCTCGATCTCTTTGCCGGC
>RGER01000025.1 GCA_009917815.1 Actinomycetota bacterium | reverse complement strand
TGACGAATGAATTGCGCGCATCTATCTATGCATTCAACCTGATACAGAAGATGGGCAAGAAGGTGCAGGGCGCACCGAAATCCTCACTCGCTCGGAAGGTAACCAAAGTGGGCGTGGTTGGCGCCGGATTGATGGCTAGCCAATTAGCTCTCCTCTTTGTGCGACGCATGAAGGTGCCAGTGATCATGTCTGATATTGATCAAGAGCGAGTAGATAAAGGTGTGGCGTATGTCCACGCCGAAATCGCCAAGCTTGTTGCCAAAGGTCGCCTTAGCGAGCCTGCAGCAAACCGACTAACCGGATTAGTCACTGGCACAGTCGACAAAAGCGTCTATGCCACATGCGACTTTGTCATTGAAGCCGTCTTCGAAGAGATGGGGGTGAAGCAGAAACTTTTCTCCGAGTTAGAAGAGATCATCACTCCTGAGTGCATTCTGGCTACCAACACTTCTTCTCTCTCCGTGGAAGGTATGTCAAAGCATCTGAAGCACCCAGAGCGCGTAGTCGGTTTCCACTTCTTTAATCCAGTCGGACTGATGCCATTGCTCGAGGTCGCGCGTACCCCTCATACGACGGACGAAGCTACGGCCACTGCTATCGCCGTAGGCAAAGAACTCAAGAAGACCATGGTTATCACTAAAGACGCTCCAGCTTTTGTGGTGAATCGCCTCCTCACCCGTTTCTGGGGAGAAGTTACCGATGCCGCCGATGAAGGAACTCCTTTTGAGATCGCAGACACGGCTATCTCCCCGCTCGGTCTACCAATGACGCCATTCACACTTTTTGGCTTGGTAGGCCCCGCCGTCGCGCTCCATGTATCGGAAACCTTGCATGACACTCTCGGTCCACGCTTCACAGTGAGCGAAAACATGAAATCCATCGTGGCAGCTGGCGTGCGCACCTTCTACATCAAGGATGAAGCCGGGAAGATCGTGCCAAACCCAGATGCTTTTGCATTGATGAAGCAGGGATCAACACCTTCGACGGCTGACCAAGTTCGTGTACGAGCCCTCACCGCGATTGCTCAAGAAGCGCGCATGATGCTCGATGAAGAGGTCGTCGCGACGCCACAAGAGATCGATCTCTGCATGATGATGGGCGCCGGTTGGCCACTCCATACTGGTGGAATCTTGCCGTATCTAGATGAGAGCGGAATTAGCGAGGCTGCGACTGGCCAGAGATTCCATCCCAAGGGAGTGGCGAGTCTTCCGTAACTTTCCACCAGTGGCGTACTTGCTTGAGCACACCTGGGACGTCGAGCTCAATCTCGGAGAGTATGTCAGCGCGCTTGCCGTGCTCGAAAAAGACACTGGGTACGGCGAGTGAATGCACAGGCGTATTAACTCCGCGTGCAGCCAACTCGGTGCGTAAGGCGGCACCGATCCCACCGGTGACAACGCCGTCTTCTAGCACGTAGACAAGGCGGTAATCCTGCGCCATAGAAAGCAATTGCTCAGGTAAGGGCTTGACCCAACGAGGATCAACCACGGTGATCCCCATTTCACTTGCTTCTCGCGCCGCAATGACACCCGTGTCTGCAAACGAGCCAATGGCAACTAACAGAACATCTCTACTCGCACTGTGAAAGAGAATATCTACACCACCAAGCCGCTCAATTGCGGGCACATCAGCGGGTACTGCCCCTTTAGAGAAGCGTATCAAGGTGGGCGCATCAGCGATCGCTAGTGCCTCCCGCAACTCTTCACGGAGCGTCTGCGCATCTCGCGGCGCAGCCACCGAGAGCCGTGGAACGATGCCTGTTAATGCAAGATCCCAGATCCCGTTGTGGCTGGCGCCGTCATCTCCAGTCACGCCGGCACGATCCAGCACGAAAGTCACACCTGCGTTGTGCAGAGCAACATCCATGATGAGTTGATCGAATGCCCGGTTGAGGAAGGTTGAATAAACAGCCACGACTGGATGCAATCCCGCAAAAGCCATTCCTGCTGCCGATGTCGCTGCATGTTGCTCAGCGATACCCACATCAAAAGTACGCCGCGGAAACTCTGCCTGAAACTTATCTAATCCCGTAGGGCCGAGCATGGCCGCAGTTATTGCTACTACATCAGCTCTTTCATTACCTATCTTCACAAGTTCGTCAGAGAAAACCGAAGTCCACGAACGCGGTGCGCTCTTTAATGGAATTCCAGTTTCTGGGTCAACCACACCAACGGCGTGGAATTTCTCCAGTTCATCGTTGATCGCCGGAAGATGCCCGCGCCCTTTCTCGGTGATCACATGCACTAGTACGGGACGCCCAAAATTCTTGGCAAGAGAGAGCGCATGCTCCACTGCCGCAATGTCATGTCCATCAACTGGTCCCAGGTATTTCAAGCCTAGATCTTCGAACATGCCTTGCGGGGCGACAATGTCTTTGAGTCCCTTTTTGAGTCCATGCAGCGTTTCGTAGATAGGGCTTCCCACAACCGGAGTGCGCGAAAGTACGTTCTTCCCCCACTCGAGAAAACGTTCATAACCCTTCGTTGCTCGCAAAGTGGAAAGATAAGTTGCCACTCCTCCGACGGTGGGCGCGTAAGAGCGCTCGTTATCGTTCACCACAATGACAAGTGGAAGATCAGATGAGGAGGCGATGTTATTCAATGCCTCCCAAGCCATGCCTCCGGTAAGAGAACCATCTCCTACTACCGCAACTACATGTCGATCGGTGACTCCGCGAATTTTATGTGCCTTGGCAATCCCGTCTGCCCAAGAGAGCGCGGTAGACGCATGGGAATTCTCGATCACATCATGTGCGCTCTCTGAACGACTTGGGTAACCCGAAGCACCGCCTCGTTGGCGAAGCAGGTCGAAACCATCTGCACGTCCGGTGAGAATTTTGTGAACATATGATTGGTGGCCAGTATCAAAGAGCACGGTGTCTCGCGGGGAGTCAAAGACGCGATGGATCGCAATAGTAAGTTCTACGACCCCTAAGTTGGGGCCGAGATGCCCACCGCTCTTACTCACCGAAGCGATCAGAAAAGCGCGGATTTCTTCTGCCAGTCGATTACTCTCGTCGAAATCGAGGGAGCGGAGTGTGCGTAGACCATCTGGCGCCTTCAGGGCAGCCATGATCTCAGCGCCGCTTCTTCCGCTCATAGCCCCAGTCTAAGCGCCCGGTAGAAGTAAAGCGCGCTCGAGCGCCTCTAGAACCAGGGTGACCTCGCGCTCACGTGAGACAAAATGTGCCCCCTCGCGCTCGAGCATCGCGATTGCCTCCTCGATGGCCGGAGGAGGCATGAACGTCTTCTCCTCCACCCGCACGCGCGACCAAGCTGCACGCGCCTGCGCGAGAGAACCTTGGACGGCTGCTAATGCCAACCTGGCCAAGAGCACTGGATACTTACGAAGAACCGCATGAGTCCGGTACTCACCTGGCAGAAGATCGAGCAACCATTTGGTCGCCTCTTCTATCCACTCATCGCTTCCGGGCGCCCTGAGATCAGCCGGCCAGCCGGGTGGTGCACCGCGCATCAAATCTCTTCTCCATCCGGCGATTAGCTGAGCAGCGAGCGCAAAACGTATTGCATGATCCCGCCATGGCGATAGTAATCGGCTTCGCCTGGGGTATCGATGCGGACCCGAGCTGTGAAACGACATGTTCCGGCCTCCACGGTCACTTCGCGAGGCACCCCGCCATCATTCAAGGCTGCGATGCCGATGATGTTGAAGCTCTCTTCGCCGCTCAACCCTAAGGTGGCCGCGTTTTCGCCATCGTTGAATTGGAGTGGGAGGACTCCCATACCAATCAAATTAGAGCGGTGGATGCGCTCGAAGGACTCCGCAATGACAGCGCGAACCCCGAGAAGCGCAGTGCCTTTAGCGGCCCAGTCGCGTGATGATCCAGAGCCATACTCTTTGCCAGCGAGAATGATAAGCGGAACTCCGGCCGCTTGGTATTCCACCGACGCGTCATAAATCGTCGATTGCACCCCACCTTGGAGGAAGTTACGAGTAAATCCGCCCTCTACGCCGTCGAGGAGTTGGTTCTTGAGCCGAATGTTTGCGAATGTACCGCGAATCATGACTTCGTGATTTCCGCGACGAGAGCCGTATGAGTTGAAATCCGTACGGGCAACGCCATGTTCGGCAAGATACTTCCCGGCGGGCGAATCTGCCTTGATGGAACCCGCTGGCGAAATGTGGTCGGTAGTGACCGAGTCACCCAAAATCGCAAGTACTCGAGCGTTGGAAATCTCGGTGACCGGAACTGGAGTACGAGGCATACCTTCAAAGTACGGAGGCTTTCGCACATAGGTGGACTTTGCATCCCACTCGAAAGTGGCACCTACAGGCGTGGCAAGCGACTGCCAACGATGATCGCCGTCGAAGACGCCTGCATAATCCTTAGTAAACATCTCTGACGAGAGCGCACCATCGATCGTCTCTTGAATCTCCTGCGGAGATGGCCAAATGTCACGAAGAAATACGGGAGTCTCTCCATCGTGTCCCAATGGATCCGTTTCGAAATCGAAATCCATCGTTCCTGCAATCGCATAAGCCACCACCAGCGGCGGTGAAGCGAGATAATTCATCTTTACGTCTGGATTGATGCGCCCTTCAAAGTTGCGATTACCGGAGAGCACTGCCGCTACAGCGAGATCATTAGCATTAACGGCTGCACTGACCGCCTCCGGAAGTGGCCCGGAGTTTCCGATGCACGTGACGCATCCGTAGCCAACCAAATTAAAACCAAGCTTCTCCATATATGGCAGAAGGCCAGCGCGCTCGTAGTAATCCATGACGACTTTACTTCCCGGCGCCAAGGTGGTCTTGACCCACGGCTTTGACGCGAGTCCTCGCTCAACAGCCTTTCGAGCAAGGAGTGCAGCGCCCAACATCACCGAAGGATTAGATGTGTTGGTACATGAAGTGATGGATGCAATAACTACCGCACCATTTTTGAGCTCATAGTTAGCACCCTCAACTTTTCCGGAGGAAGACTTGGTTGCATAAGTAGGCAGAACCTCGGCAAAAGCCTTCTTGGAGTCCGAAAGAGAGATGCGATCTTGCGGGCGCTTCGGACCAGCGATCGAAGGAACGATGGTGCCTAAATCAAGTTCAATCACACTGGAGAATCGAGGCGTGGCACTTGGGTTATGCCATAGGCCCTGCTTCTTGGCATAACTCTCCACCAGCGCGATATTTTCGTCGGTGCGCCCAGTGAGACGCATATAGCGAAGTGTCTCGTCATCAATGGGGAAGATGGCACACGTAGAGCCATACTCAGGGCTCATATTTCCGATCGTCGTGCGATTAGCCATGGGTACTGCGGAAACGCCAGGTCCGAAGAACTCAACAAACTTGCCGACGACGCCATGTTTACGCAACATCTGAGTGATCGTGAGCGCCAAGTCAGTCGCAGTAGTTCCCGCAGGCAATTCCCCGGAGAGTTTGAAACCGACAACGGAAGGAATCAACATTGATACTGGCTGTCCCAAGAGCGCGGCCTCTGCCTCGATCCCACCTACTCCCCAACCGAGAACGCCTAATCCATTCACCATGGTGGTATGCGAATCAGTACCAACGACCGTATCGGGGTAGGCGCGCACAACTCCGCCCACTTCGCGCACCATGATGACGCGAGCAAGATATTCGATATTCACTTGGTGAACGATTCCAGTTCCCGGAGGAACTACCCGAAACTCATCGAAGGCTGTCTGCCCCCACCGCAGGAAGCGATAGCGCTCTTGATTCCGTTCGTACTCAATATCAGTGTTCTTTTCAAATGCATCTGCCGTACCAAAGAGATCCGCGATCACCGAGTGATCAATGACGAGTTCTGCAGGTGCAAGTGGATTAACGCGTTTAGGGTCTCCACCGAGCTCAGCGACTGCTTCGCGCATGGTGGCTAAGTCAACGATGCAAGGGACGCCAGTAAAATCTTGCATGATGACCCGAGCGGGAGTGAATTGAATTTCTGTATCGGGTTCGGCTGCAGGGTTCCACGCAGCGAGGGCGCGAATCTGTTCTGCCGTGACGTTTGCGCCGTCTTCAGTGCGGAGTAAGTTTTCCACCAAAATCTTTAAACTAAAGGGCAGGTCGGCAACGCCCGGTACGGCATTGATATCGAAGATTTCAACGCTTCGCGCACCGACGTGGAGAGTGGTCTGCGCCCCGAAGGAATTGATAGGTGACTTGCTGCTCATGGTCCACACTCCTGGCTGATTATCTTGATATCAAGATACCTTTGGGGGCGTGGTCAAGCAAGCGTAAACGCGGCGATCTGCTCCACATGATGTGTCATTGGGAAGGCGTCAAAAGCTCGAATCTCGGCCAACTCGAAACCCAATTCGGCAAGAGTGGCTACATCCCTGGCCAGCGATGCTGGATCACAAGCCACGTACACCACGCGCCTCGGCTTCAACTTGGCGATCTGCTCAAGGACAGGGCGACCAGCTCCCGCACGAGGAGGGTCGAGCAGAATGACATCGGCGCGCTTGAGCGTTCGGAGCACGCGCAAGACTTCACCCACATGTGCCTTCAGCGCTGGAAAGTTCCGCGCGGCATCACGGACGCTAGCCGCCGTGGAATCCACAAGTTCCACTCGCCCACCTGGGCCGACTTCTTCGAGTGCAAAAGCGGCGAAGAGTCCTGCGCCGCCGTAAAGATCAAGAACGTGATCGCCAGGTTTCATTTGGGCGAATTCAAGGACCGTGTTTACGAACATGGATGCAGCTCGGGGGTGCACCTGCCAGAAACCTTTGGGGTCGATGGTGAAACGTGTGCCATGGACCATCTCTGTAATGGCAGAGGCTCCATTGCTCAGATCATCATCATAACGGCCATCGCGATATCCTCGAATTTCTCCTTCAGAGGAGATCGCCATCTCAATTTCAGATGTGTGTGAGAAATTTCCTCGCGGAGGTTGAATCCCGTCGTGCGCAATGATGCACTTATCGAGCCGCACAACATCGTGTGATTTAGACCCACGCAAACCCACATGTCCCTCTGGATCAATGGCATAGCGCATTCGCGTACGCCAACCCGTATGCAGACCAAGGTCAATAACTTCTACATCTATATCGCGTTTCGCTAAACGTGCGAACTGCTCCACGATTACAGATTTCTTCATGTTGCGCTGCTCGGTAATGCTGATATGTTGAAAATCGCAGCCTCCGCACTCTTTAGCGAAGCGGCAAGGTGGTTCTACTCGGTGCTCTGAGGGAACCAATACTTCCATCACATCTCCGCGAGCAAAATTCTTGGATACGCCCGTGATCTCTACGCGCACCAATTCTCCAGGAATGCCATGGCGCACAAAGATCACGCGACCATCGTGCCTAGCCACTACGTGGCCACCATGAGCTACGGGGCCGAGTTCGACATCGAACCGCTCCCCTACAGTGAAAATCGTCATTTATCTCGAGGACCCCGAAGAGAATTCGGTCCGTGCGCAGGACGCTCGATCACGTTCTCTGTTGATTCGAGCTGCCAGGGAACGCTCGTGACCATGACGCCCGGCGTGAAGAGTAGGCGTGACTTGAGGCGAAGTGCAGATTGATTATGAAGTAACTGCTCCCACCAGTGGCCAACAACATATTCAGGGATGAATACCGTGACAATATCCCGCGGACCTTCACGATGAATGCTCTTTACGTGATCCATGATTGGTCGCACGATCTCTCTGTATGGAGATGCGAGGACACGAAGAGGAATAGGGATTTCCATCTTCTCCCATTGCGCGCGAAGCGCTTCAGTCTCGTCAGCATCAGCATCAACAGTGATTGCTTCAATTGTTGACGGACGAGTTGCTCGAGCATATGAGATTGCCCGAAGAGTGGGCTTATGAATCTTTGAAACTAAAACGATGGCATGCGTGCGCGCGGGAAGGGCCATTTGAACATCGTCCGCCACGCGCAATTCAGTCGAAACTCGACTGTAGTGACGCTTAATCGCTTTCATGAGCACAAAGAGCAAGAGCATGGCAATGATCGCCATATAGGCGCCCTTGGTAAACTTAGTAGCGAGGACGACAATCAATACGGTCGCAGTTGTGAACAGACCGAACATATTGATCCCGCGCGAGCGCTTCATTCGTGCGCGCTCTGAATTATTTGTCTCTGTCTTAAGAAGTCTGTTCCAATGACGGATCATTCCGGTTTGACTCATGTTGAACGAGACGAAGACTCCCACAATGTACAGCTGAATCAACCGAGTGACTTGAGCATCAAAAGCGATGATCAGGAAGACGGCTGATAAAGCCAAGATAATGATCCCATTTGAGTACGCCAAACGATCACCGCGGTTACGCAACTGAGCCGGCAACCATTTGTCATGAGCCAAGATCGATGCCAGAACTGGGAAACCGTTAAAGGCCGTGTTCGCTGCAAGGACAAGGATTAAACCGGTGACGGCAGTAATGAAGTAGAAACCGATATGGAAGTCCCCAAAGATCGCCTTAGATATTTGCGCCATGACGGTCTCTTGGGTGTAACTATTTCCGACCGGAACGCCATTGCGAAGTAGCTGCTCTCCAGGATTTTCGGCAAAACGTAGGTGCATCATGTTGGCCAGGACAATAATGCTGATCAACATGGTGACCGCAATGCTTCCCAAGAGGAGCAGTGTCGTTGCCGCGTTCTTCGACTTTGGTTTGCGAAATGCTGGTACTCCGTTACTGATGGCTTCGACCCCAGTGAGGGCTGCGCATCCAGAAGAGAAAGCACGTAAGAGGAGAAATGCTGCCGCGATACCTGTTAAGCCTCCCGAAAAGCCAGCTTCTGGCCGCAGCTCTAAATTCGCACTCGCGGCCATCGGGAGGTTGCTAGTGACGAAGTAGCGATAAAAGCCGTAGCCAGCCATCGCCAACACACCAAACATGAAGCAGTAAGTGGGAATGGCAAAAGTTGAGCCTGACTCGCGAACACCACGAAGATTCAGCGCCATCAACACGATAACCACGATCGATGACCAGAGCGCCTCATGGCCGCGCATGAAAGTAAGTGCGCTGGCCGCGTTCTGCACCCCTGAGGAAACTGATACGGCGACGGTAAGCACGTAATCGACGAGCAATGCCGACGCCACCGTCAACCCAGCAGTCGGCCCTAAATTCACAGTAGCCACTTCGTAATCGCCACCACCACTGGGATAGGCATGAACGTTTTGCCGGTAGGAGGCGACTACGGTGAGCATCACCAAAGCCACCACGAGACCTATTTGCCAGGAAAAGGCATAGGCAGAAAGCCCAGCTACCGAGAGGGTGAGGAATACTTCATCCGGCGCGTACGCCACCGAGGAGAGCGCATCCGAGGCAAAAACCGGAAGTGCAATGCGCTTGGGCAGCAGGGTCTCCCCTAATTGGTCATTGTGAAGCGCGCGCCCAAGAAGGGCGCGCTTCGCGAAACTTACGAGTCCCTCTGCCACGCGGTAAGCCTAGAGCGTGTAGCGTTCACTGTTGTGCATTACGTGATCATGGGGTGCGGCCGGGTCGGCTCGGCTCTTGCCCATGCCCTCGAGTCCGCCGGACACTCAGTTTCAGTCATCGATCAGAGCCGTGAGGCCTTCCGTCGACTCGGCCCTCATTTCCAAGGCGAAACCATCACGGGGGTCGGCTTCGATCGAGATACCTTGGAATCGGCGGGAATTGCCCGTGCCGCCGGCTTTGCCGCCGTCTCAAACGGTGACAACTCCAATATTCTCGCTGCTCGAACTGTCCGCGAGGTCTACGGAGTAGGCAATGTGGTCGCTCGGATTTACGACCCAGGCCGGGCTGAGATCTATCAACGCCTGGGCATACCCACGGTGGCTACCGTTTCTTGGACAGCAGATCAGGTGCTGCGCAGATTACTTCCGGAGGGATCTGCCTCAGAGTGGCGCGACGCCTCGGGGACTTTAGGTCTCTTTGAAGTGCAGTTAGCGCCTACCTGGTTCGGGCACCGCGCAGTGCGAATCGAACTCAACACACCCGCACGTGTCGCTTTCATTACTCGCTTGGGAAAAGCACTCATCCCAGATGGCAGCACAGTTCTTCAGGCCGGAGATTTGATTCATGTGATTGCCCGTGATGTCGACCTATCCAGAGTTGAATCACTCCTCGCCGCTGCACCTGAGGAGGGTTAACCATGCGAGTCACCGTTGTCGGAGCCGGAAATGTCGGTCGTTCCATCGCCAAAGAATTGATCGGCAATGGGCACCATGTGATGTTGATTGATAAAGATCCCAAAGCCATCAAGATGGACTCCGTTCCGCAAGCCCAGTGGCTCCTTGCAGACGCATGCGAAATTGCAAATCTTGAAGAAGCCCACCTGAACAATTCAAACGTACTCGTTGCGGCAACGGGAGACGACAAAGTTAATCTAGTCGTCTCCCTTCTTGCAAAGACCGAGTACGGAGTTCCAAGAGTGGTTGCCCGTGTAAATCATCCTAAGAATGAATGGATGTTTAACGAGGCTTGGGGCGTAGATGTTGCTGTTTCGACTCCACGCATGCTCTCTGCGTTAGTAGAGGAAGCCGTCGCCGTGGGAGACCTAGTTCGACTTTTCACTTTCAACCAAGGGGCAGCAAACCTAGTTGAGCTAACTCTTCCGAGCACCGCGCCCTGCATTGGTAAGCGGGTACGTGATATCGCTTTCCCTCCCGATGCAACTCTCGTTTCTATTCTGCGTGATGCCCATGTCATTACGCCATCTCCGGACGACACATTAGAAGCTGGTGACGAGTTGCTCTTTGTCGCTACCGCCGAATCCGAGCCGGCGCTACAGGCGTGCCTCGCCCCTAACCACGCTGGTTAATCTTCAATTACTTTTTCGACAGCGGGTGATGTCCGCTTAAGAATTGCCCACGTCAGATAAAGAGTCACCAAGAAGAGTGGCCAACCCACAATGAGTGTGACCACACCCAGCGCGGTCGTCTGATTCGCCAAGTAGAGCGGTACTTGAAGCGCTAGCCGCACCACAAAGAGCGCCACCCATACCCATCCTGCAAGCAAATAAGCGCGGAGCCGCACTGGATTTTTTCGCCACCCAAGGTTCTCTCCCAAGATGGGGCCAAGAACCACACCAAGTATCGGCCAACGAATCAGATTTGCCACTAAATACACGACTCCATAAATGCCACTCTTAATCATGCCTGGCAGGAAGAAGTTCTCTGCCTTGCCAGTGCTGCGAGAGAACCAGGCACAGACAAGCACGCCCAGTAGCCCAGAGAGTGCGTGCTGAATGGTATCTCGCTTCACTAACCGAGCTATCGCGGCAACCAGCGCTATGGCTACTGCAATAAAGAGTGAAAGATCGAGTTTCTTAGTCATGGTGAAGACAATGACGAATGCCAGCGAAGGGAGTCCGGAATCAATAATTCCGCGCTTACCACCAAGCGCGTCAATAACTTTGCTGTGATCGTTCATTTGGTATTCGGAAATAGTCGGTACACCGGGTTATAGGAGAGCCAGCCCTCTTCGCTCAGCATCATCATTCCCGTGACCTCAATATCTCGCCCAGGTGTGATCGCATAGATACTTCTCTGTCCAAGCCAGATGCAAGTGACCTTTCCGGATCCATCTTGAATCTCCACTTCTAGCGCCGGCACTCCGGAGCGTGGACGAATAATCATTGACGTAATTGTGCCTATAACAGTGGCCCTACGGCGCGGTTGCAATTCCGCGACCCGTGTATGCGTGTGGCGATTGGCGTCAGTGTGGAGCGAATCGGCATATTGTTCTGTCCGGGAGCTCTCTCGCTTATTCATCTGAAACCCCAGTCGAACCAAATCCGCCCGCACCTCGGACACTCTCGGGGAGATGTTCTACCTCTACGAAACGCGCACTTTCCACTCGCTGAACGACAAGTTGCGCGATGCGGTCACCGCGCCTTATAACAAAATCATTGGCAGGATCGTGATTGATGATGATGACCTTAATTTCGCCCCGATACCCCGCATCAATCGTCCCAGGTGAATTCACAATGCCAATTCCACTCTTGATTGCCAAACCAGATCGAGGGTGAATGAATGCGGCATAACCATCCGGGAGGGCGATCGAAATCCCCGTTGAAACAAGGGCACGCTCCCCTGGCGCAATGACCAGATCCTCGCTGCTGCAGAGGTCAGCTCCAGCATCGCCCGGCTTTGCATATAAGGGAAGCGGAAGACTCGGATCGCTTCGAGTGATGAGAACTTCGATCATTAGGGATTCACCTCGAAGGAAGAATCAATCTCTCGCATCAGTGCTGGATTGCCTTGAATGCGAGTGAGGTAATCTTCGGGCGCAGAATCCAAGAAGTGTTGCATGTCGACGATCACAAAAAGTGATTGCGCTCGAATCGCTACAGGACCATCGGCCGCGTTCAATCGCCCTTCACACCGTGAATAAACTTTTCTCCCTGATACACCTAAAATCTCAGCACTTAGGTGAATCACTGAACCCACAGGAACTGGTAGAAGAAAATCCGTCTCGAGTCGACCGGTGACGGCTGGCTTACGTAAGAGCCACATTAAATGCCCTAACACTTCATCGCAGGCGAGTGTCAAAATTCCACCGTGCGCTAAACCAGGAGCCCCTTGGTGAAATTCAGAAACCGTGAAGATTGAAGTGATACGTGCGCCCTCACCTGCTGTCGAGCGAATGCGTAAACCGGTGGGGTGCGATTGTCCGCAACCAAAGCAATGTTCCAAGTGGGAAGGGATAGCCTGGCCCGGCTTGGGGGCTTCTGGATGAACCTGCGCCGGGATGGCATCCGCTGGCGGAATGGTTGAGGGTACGCGTGCCACGATCTCAGAGTACCTTTCTTCTATGTCTCTTTCTTCTTCTCCCAAGACCGCATTAATCACAGGGGCAACCAGCGGGATAGGCCTCTACGCCGCCCGCGAACTGATCGGTGGGGGTTGGCGAGTCATCGGGACCGCACGCACCGCCGCTCAAGCCGATCTCTTAAAGGATGCACTCCCCGACATTGAGGTGATCGTTGTCGACCTCTCTAAGGAGGAGGGCGCCGACCAACTCGTGTCGAGCACCATCGCTCTCTTGGGGGAGGCGCCGTACGCGTTGGTAAATAATGCGGGATTTGCGGCCCCTGGAGCTATCGAAGATGTAGATCCCGACTATGCAGCCGAACAAATGCGCGTGAACCTGCTTGTGCCGGCCAGGCTCATCCGCGAATTTCTTCCGAGCATGCGCGCTCGAGGCAGTGGGCGGATCGTCAATATTTCTTCAGTAAGCGGACGAGTAGCCGCGCCCTTTCTCGGTTGGTATAGCGCAAGTAAATTTGCACTTGAAGCGATCAGCGACGCCTTGCGGGTAGAGACAGTCGGAAGCGGTATTTATGTATCGCTCATTGAACCCACTTCCTTTTCCTCAAATATCTGGTCGAAAGCTGGCGCACAATTACCTGCAGCCGGCCCACACAGTGAGGTTTACAGAAAAGCCGCTCGGCTTATCGACGCAAAATACCCGGAGCCCACACCAGTAGCACGCGTAATTCGCCAATGCATCGAAAGCGAAATCCCCCAAGCGCGCTATCTCGTTGGCAAGGGAACAAAAGCAATTCCCTACGTTCGCGTACTTCCCGCGAAGTTGGTCGATGCCTTCGTAGCAATCACTTTCGGGTTGAAAGAACCACCGCTCATGATGCGTCTCATCACCCGGCGAACACGAAGAGGTTGATATGTACTCAGAGAAGGTGTACCCGCCACCAATTTCATGGTTGCTTGGAGCCCTCTTTGGACTTGCCATCGGCTTGGTATTCGGGGCCCCTTTCGGCGCCATCGCCGGAATCATTTCGGGGGCGCTAGCCGCGGGGCTCGTGACAATTGGATTATGGCGCTCTATTTACGAGATCACCATTGATCAGCACACGTTAACGGTCGAGGGCCACAGGGTAGCGAGAGCACACATCACGAACTGCAAGCCGCTCGACAGAATCGCAGCACGCAGGACACTCGGACCAGAAGCTGACCCCGCATCTCTTGTGATTATGCGTGGATGGGTGCACACCGCTGTGAAGGTCGATATATCCGATCCAGAGAACCGAACGCCTTATCTCTTCATTTCAACGAGAAAAGCAAATGAGATAGCGGAACTCCTCAACAAAAAAGAGTAAGCGAATTACGCGCACTCGCTGCAGACCGCAGTGACACCCTCGCCCTTTGCAAGTTGCGTGCGGTGGTGAACCAGGAAGCAGCGCGAACAGGTGAACTCGTCGGCCTGCTTAGGAAGAACACGGACCGTGAGCTCCTCGCCAGAAAGGTCGGCGCCGGGTAACTCGAGCGTCTCAGCAAGTTCGGCTTCGTCTACATCGACTTGACCAGATTGCGCTTCCGCTCGACGCGCCTTTAACTCCTCAATCGATTCCTCGGTGAGTTCGTCATCGGTTTTGCGCGGGGTGTCGTAATCGGTGGCCATCATCAACTCCTTCAGTAACTCTCTTCTCACTTCGTCCAGAAATGCCTGAACGCGCGAATCATGCCTCTTTTTCTCCCTCCAGGGAGGCAAAATGGCTGTGAATTTCTCGAAAATCCGCGAAATAGGGGTGATCTCACTCTCATTTCCCCAGCGTTAGCCCCAGCTTTGGCCCCAGCGTTGGCCCCAGCGCTGGGGTCAAGGGAGCACGACGGGCTCCCGCTTGGGGGCTAACCTCCTCACATGCCTCTTTATGCCCTCGGTGAGCACTCGCCCCAGATCCATGAATCTGCCTATATCCACCCCGACGCCGTCATCATTGGGAATGTGACCATCGGCGCCGAATCGACCGTCTGGCCTACGGCAGTACTCCGTGGCGACTTTGGCATCATCACTGTCGGCGCTCGCACATCTATCCAAGACGGTGCCGTTATTCATACTCGCGCTACGCAACCCACTCACATTGGCGACGATTGTGTCGTGGGACATAACGTGCACATTGAAGGTTCCTCGATTGGGGATGGAACTCTCATCGGGTCCGGATCAACAGTCCTCCCCGGCTGCACCATCGGAAATAACGCACTGGTGGGGGCACAAGCGCTCGTCTCCCCCAATACAGTTATTCCAGATTTTGCAAAAGCGATCGGAGTCCCGGCGCGCGTGAGTGAGAATTCTGTAGAACCCGGTTTTGCATCATCAAACGTTGCGGTCTATGTAGAAGCGGGAAAGCGTTATAAGAAAGAGTTACGGCTATTTGAGGGTTAAGGAAGTTCTGTAAGCAAGCGAAGGACGAGCGCTTCTATTTCGTCGCGAATGGGCCGCACCGAAGCGACTCCTTGTCCCGCAGGGTCATCTAACTTCCAATCAAGGTAGCGCTTGCCTGGATAGAACGGGCAGGCATCACCGCATCCCATAGTGATTACAACATCGCTCTCTTGCACCGCCTCGTGAGTGAGCACTTTGGGTACTTCAGCGGATATATCAATGCCCACTTCAAGCATTGCCTCGACAACTGATGGATTGATCGTGTTCGCGGGGGCAGAACCTGCAGAGAGGACTTCTACACGCGCGCCGCCGTGATGCTTGAGGAATGCGGCCGCCATCTGCGAACGCCCAGCATTATGAACGCAGACAAAGAGGACAGTTGAACTCACTTCCGGTCCCTTCGCTTTCGGGCAAGATTTTCAAAACCAAACCACATCCCCAGAGTCAACAGCACAAGAAGGGCGATTGAAACGTGTGTGGAATGAACAGCAAGAAAACTTTTCTGCTCTGTGCGCTCGCCCGCATTGGCAAAACCATGTGGAGCCGGATCTGATCTCGAGGCATCCAAGAAGAAGTCGAAATTCCCCTTCACCGGGTGTCCATCTTCAGAGAGAACTCTATAAAGAACATGGTACGCGCCTAGCATCGTGCCAGGCTTCATCGCGCGGCTTACTTGTGCGCCCTCGACCTGAGCCAAATTTTCGGTGACTTCGACCCCGTCTGGCCCGGTAACCACGATTGCATTCGCGCCCGCAAGATCGGAAAGGTTCTCTCCAAAATGGAGCATGATGCGTGATGGCAGAACTGTGAGGTGACTCTCTACTGCTGGATTTGAATCAAGAAATTCAGCGTGAGCCGACGCTGGAAGGGCGAGGGTAAGGAGCAACGCAAGAGCGCTCAATGTGCTCGCACATGAGCTCCACACGCCTTTGTTTCGCACGGATTCATCGTACCCTTGCCACATATATATGTAGAGTTACCAACTATGGCCGAGGCGATAGCTAAACACCCAGCAGTGGAAAGAGTCCGCGCCGCACTTGCGTCTCATGGACTCTCGCCAGAGATCACCATCTTGAGTGACTCGGCACGATCAGCAAAGGAGGCAGCTGCCGGATTAGGAATTGAAGTGGGGCAAGTCTGTTCCTCACTTATTTTTACCTTAGGGGATTCGACCGAGCCTCTCTTAATCCTCACTTCGGGAAGACATCGCGTTGACACAGAATTAGTTGCCCGGAATCTCGGGGTCTCCCACCTTGGGCGGGCAGACGCCGATATCGTGCGCAATGCGACTGGATTTGCTATT
>RGER01000240.1 GCA_009917815.1 Actinomycetota bacterium | reverse complement strand
AACCTTGAATATGTCGGGCGTGCGGATCATCAGGTAAAGATTAGAGGCTTTCGGATTGAGTTAGGCGAGATTGAAAGCGCTCTGTCGAAGATAGCGGGCGTTGGTCAGGTAAGCGTGCAAGCAAGAGAGGTTGCGGGGGAGAAGCGACTGGTTGCATATTTAGTTGGTCGTGAGACGCGTTCTTCATCCTCATCCACATCCACATCCACATCTCTTTCATCTGTAACTCTTTCCTCCTCTTCCTTACTTCCCACAAGCTCTGAGATCCGGGCGACGCTTTTAAAGACGTTGCCGGATTATATGGTGCCTGCGAGTTTTGTCGTTCTTGAGAAGCTGCCGCTGACGGCGAACGGGAAGTTAGATGTAAGAGCGCTTCCCTTACCTGAGGTTGTTGGGGAGGGAGATTATCGCGCGCCACAGACGCCGACGCAGCGGCTTATTGCAGATCTTTATGGAGAACTGACGGGGGCAAGCCGGGTTGGACTGGATGATAGTTTCTTTGCGTTAGGCGGGGATAGCATTACGGCGATCCGGTTAGTGAGCCGGGTGCGCCGGGCGGGATATGGTCTGAGCGTTAAAGATATCTTTGCGCGTCCGATTGTTGAGATGTTGGCTGAGGGCTTGACGCGCCTTGAGGGTGAGACGCTTGCGATTGCGGCTCCTGAAGAGGGCTTTGTTGCAGTAACGCCGATAGAGCGTCAGTTTTTGAGTTTGGGCGGTCCGCTTGATCGTTTTCATCAGGCTGTCGCGGTTGAAGCGCCGATTGGGGCGACGCGCGAGGGTGTTGAGGACGCGTTGTCTCGCTTGATGGAGCATCATGACGCGCTGCGGTTGCGTGTTGTGAGGGGTGGTGCGTCGTGTGACGTTGCGTCTGATGTTGCGTCTGACGTTACGTCTTCTTGCGCCACTCTCTGGCTTGATCCTGTGGGTGAGGGTGTGCAGCTAGAGAGATTAGATGTCTCTGGTCTGTCGAAAGCGGCGGGCGAGGAGAAGATAGCGGCGCTGTTGAGATGTCTTCCCGGTCGACTTGATGCAGCCAAGGGCCGGATGGTTGCCGGCGGGTGGGTTGATCGTGGCGCGGATGAGCGCAGTCTATTGCTGCTTGTGATCCATCATTTATCGATTGATGGCGTTTCGTGGCGTGTGCTTCTTGAAGATTTGGGTCATTTAACTTCTGGCGACGCGCTACCGGGTCGAACGCATTCGATTAGGGACTGGTCGGATTATCTTGTTCAGGAAGCGCGGTCACAGCATCGGTTAGCTGAGCTTGCGACGTGGCAAGCTGTTGCGTCGAATACTGTGTCGTTGCCGTGTGATAGCGTGATCTCACAAGCAAGGAATGTTATTGGCGCAATACGCCATTATGAGAGCCTGCTTTCGTCAGGTGAGATGGAGCGGCTTTTTGCGTCAACGTCTGTTTATAAGGTTGGCATTGACGATCTTTTACTAACGGCGCTTGGCCTGGCGCTATATGGGTGGCGTCGAGATTATTACGGATCCCGTGGCGCAGAAACGTCAGGCCCAATTTTAGTTGATTTAGAGGGTCATGGCCGTGAGGTTGGGGAGAGCGGGTTAGATTTATCGCGCACGGTTGGCTGGTTTACGAGCATTTATCCTGTTCGGCTTGATTTTGATATGATTGATCTAGACGCGGCCTATGAGGGGAAGGCTGCGGCGGGATATGCGCTTCGTGTGATGAAGGAAGAACTCCGTCGAACGACGGATCGGGGTCTTGGTTATGGCTTGCTGCGTTGGTTGAATGAGGAGACGGGAGAGGAACTCTCACGTTTACCGCAGGCGCAGATAGCGTTTAATTATCTTGGTCGGTTTGAGGGGTCTGGAGAAGACAAGAAGAAGCACAGCGACTGGCGTCTGTTACAAGAAGGCCTTGTTGGCGGGGAAGACGATCCTGCGCGTCGGCGTTTTCATTTACTTGACGTGAATGCAGTACTTGATGGGAGTGGACAGCTCAGGATTGGTTGGTCCTACAATCCAGAGGCGCATCAAGAAGGCTCTATTAGAGATTTAGCACAACGCTATCAGCAAGTGCTTGTTGCGTTAGTAAGACATTGTCAGGATGCGCCACTTGAGCAACGGCTGACGCCGTCTGACTTCCCCTTAGCGAAGAAGGCGGGACTTGATCAGAGTCTTCTTGATCAATTGGCGGGCGAGC
>RGER01000239.1 GCA_009917815.1 Actinomycetota bacterium | reverse complement strand
ACGTCCATTAGTGGGATCTCTCATCAATGAGGTTGTGGCAGACCCTGCGAAGAGCATTCATCAGATTATGAATCCACCGTCAGATGGTTTGCACTCCGTAGATTCTGCGATTGAACTTGCGCTCGCCCGCAGCACTGAGGCGCTTACCTATACGCGATGGTCAGATGCCACGAGCAACGCCTCCCCATGGGAAGCCACGCACACTGATCCAAGTTGGGCGGGCGCCACTGTTTATAGCGATGTGCGTACCTTGACTACAACTGCCTCTCCAGAAGCTGTATGGCAGGCCGTTGAGCGCATTGGTGGTACTCACGGTTGGTATGGCTCCGATTGGGCTTGGCACCTTCGAGGATTCCTTGATCGATTGGTAGGCGGAGTGGGCCTGCGTCGTGGTCGGCGCAACCCAGATCACTTGCGCGTCGGTGAAAGCCTCGATTTCTGGCGAGTAGAAAAGCGCGTGGAAGGAGAGAAATTACGCCTGCTTGCGGAGATGAAACTTCCGGGGCTTGCACACCTAGAATTCACCATCACAAAAGATGGCGGACGGTGCACGCTGCGTCAGGAAGCTTCCTTCCTTCCTCGTGGACTCGGCGGCCATCTCTACTGGTGGATCATTGTGCCCTTCCACGGTTTCGTCTTTCCTGGAATGGCCAAGAATCTCATTCGTTATGCCGAGTCTCTTTCAAAGGCATAACATGCACATTTTTGATGAAGAGACTCAACGGATCTCAGATGAAATTGGTGCGTACGTAGATTTGAGATTACGCATGGATCCTGTTGCTCTTGATCAGCCAAAGAGTTTTGCCCAATTGAGCGAGTTAGCTGGCCAAACCATTACGGCAGATGGTCTTGGTGGCAGCCAGGCCCTCAAACTCTTCACCGATGTGCTCGCGCCCGCATGTATCTCGACCGATCACCCTCGATACCTGGCCTTTATTCCAACAGCGCCCACGGAGCTCTCTTCACTCTTTGATTTAGTGGTGGGTGCTAGTGGTATCTACGGCGGATCTTGGCTTGAAGGAGCGGGGGCAGTTTATGCAGAGAATCAAGCGCTCGCATGGATCGCCAGTTTGGCAGGGTTTCCGGAAACTAGTGGTGGCGTATTTATGCAAGGTGGCACGATTGGAAATCTCTCAGCATTAGTAACTGCCCGTGAGTCAGCGCGCAGCGAGTATGGAAATGAGTATCGGTGGGTGCTACTTGTAAGCGAGAGTGCACACTCATCTATTGCAAGTGCGGCGAGAGTCATGGATGTGGATATTTGCGAATGTGCAGTTGATGAATCTGGACGCCTCACCGGAGATTCCGTACGAGAAGCGGTAAATTCACTCTCTGGAAATCAACGCGCCTTTGCGGTGGTAGCAACATCGGGGAGCACGAACCTAGGCACGATAGATGACCTGACTTCTATCGCTGATGCAGCAGAAGAGCACGGCCTTTGGTTTCATGTCGACGGTGCTTATGGCGCTGCCGCACTTGCTGCACCTAGCGTGCGTGCACTCTTCGATGGAATAGAGCGCGCAGACTCTTTTATTGTCGATCCACATAAATGGTTCTTTGCACCATTCGATGCCTGCGCACTTATTTACAAGAATCCAGATCTTGGTAAACGGGCACATACTCAAGAAGCGGGCTATCTCAAATCATTGCAAGAACCTGATGCGTGGAATCCATCCGACTTTGGCGTACAACTTTCCCGCCGCCCGCGTGGACTTCCTTTCTGGTATTCACTGGCCTCTCATGGAACAAGGAAATATGTGGAAGCGATGGAGCGCACACTTGAAGTTGCCCGCGACGCCGCGAAGTTAGTGAGCGAATGCCTGGTGACCGAAGTGGTCTATCCGCCTTCACTTTCCATTGTGGCTTTCCGGCGAATCGGTTGGACCCCAGCGCAGTACAAATCGTGGAGCGATCAACTTCTAGCCGATCAAATAGCTTTCGTGACCCCATCGACCCACCAAGGAGAGACGATCCTGCGCTTTGCCATCGTCAATCCGCGCACTACGCCTGAGGACATCGCCACCATCCTGGCCACCCTTGCGTAAGCCACGCTCATCAGCTGCACATTTCGGTGAAAATGGACCATAGCGGGGGATAAATGACAACGGTGTCATTTACTCCTATTATTGGTCTAGTTAAGTTCAATATATGCAAGGAAAAAGGGGTCATCGTGGGTGAAGTAGCTCTCTC
>RGER01000238.1 GCA_009917815.1 Actinomycetota bacterium | reverse complement strand
TCATAGGTGGCGAGTCTAGTCAGTAATTCACGCCATACCTCGGGATAGGGTGTTCTTGTGCCTGCTGCTCTGAATTTCACCGAGAATGATTACCGCGCCATCACCTACTCTCGCGCTCTCGCCGCGGACGCTGTGCAGAAGGTGGGCAATGGCCACCCAGGTACGGCAATGGCTCTTGCACCGGTGGCCTACCTCCTCTTCCAAAAACACATCCGCCATAACCCGGCCTCACCGCACTGGCTAGGACGCGACCGTTTCATCCTCAGCTGTGGACACTCGAGCCTGACTCTTTACATCCAACTCTTCCTCTCCGGTTACGGAGTCGAAATGACGGATTTGCAAAACTTCCGCACGTGGGGAGCGCTCACCCCAGGACATCCAGAGTTTGGCCATACCGCGGGGGTTGAAACCACCACCGGCCCACTTGGACAAGGGGTAGCCAATGGAGTGGGAATGGCGATGGCGGCGCGCTACACGCACGGTCTGCTCGAACCGGAGACGCCGCTCACCCAAGGTCTCTTTGATCACCGCGTTTATGTCCTCTGTTCCGACGGAGACCTACAAGAAGGCGTGAGCGCAGAAGCCTCCTCGCTTGCCGGCACCCAAGAGCTCTCAAATCTCATCGTGATTTATGATGACAATCGAATATCGATTGAAGGTGACACACATGTGGCCTTCACTGAAGATGTCTCAGCCAGATATCGCGCATATGGGTGGGACGTCTATGAAGTAGATCAATTAGCAGATGGCAACGTTGATCTAACCGCGCTAAACGTGGCCATCGAGAGCGCAAAGGCAAGCACGAGCGCGCCCTCACTCATCCGCCTCAAAACTGTCATTGCCTGGCCGGCTCCCGCGGCCCGCGGAACCGCGAAATCCCACGGGTCAGCACTCGGCGCCGAAGAAGTAGCTGCCACGAAGGTGGAACTCGGTCTTAACCCGGACGAATCCTTCGCAATGCCCGCGGACGTCCTCGAGCATGCTCGAGGAGTTAAGTCGCGCGGAGGAGAATTGCAAGCGCTTTGGCAGCAAGATTTTGAGAAGTGGAGCGCTGCTCACCCCGAACGCGCTCACTTACTATCGCGAATTCTCTCCCATAAAGTGCCAGACCTTGATCCGCCCGCCTTCCCTGCCGGCAAAGATCTCTCTACCCGAAAGGCATCAGGCGATGTCATTCAATACCTAGCCTCGGTCATGCCAGAAATATGGGGTGGATCGGCAGATCTAGCCGATAGCAATAACACCACCATCGAGGGGTCGCACTCCTTCTTACCTTCCACTTCTCAGATGAAGAATGCACATCCATATGGTCGGGTCATCCACTTTGGAATTCGCGAACATGCTATGGGAGCCATTCTCAATGGAATAGCGCTGCACGGCATCACGCGTTCATTTGCTGGAACTTTCCTAGTCTTCAGTGATTACATGCGTGGTTCTGTTCGCCTCAGCGCGCTCATGAATCTGCCCGTCACATACGTGTGGAGCCATGATTCAATCGGTTTGGGCGAAGATGGACCAACTCATCAACCAGTGGAGCATGCTGCCGCACTGCGAGCCATCCCCAACTAATGAATATGTGCCTGCTCGTAGCGAAATAGCTACGCCACGATCATCGCCATAGATAGCGGGAAGTCTAAGCGATGTCGCGGTTATGGCACCACTACTCTCCGACGCGACCTGATTATAGATCTTCTCTGACTCTAGCCGCGCCGCGCTCTGCGGATTCCACGGTGCTGGAGTGGTTGCCTCGTCGACCCACGATCCATCCCGGGTTCCAAAGACTCCAGTAGTGCTTAGATAAATAATTCGCTTCACCTTCGTTGAGGTAACAACTTTAGCGACGTTTCTCACCCCCGCTACGGCTTTAGATATATCATCTCCACCTGACCTAAACGGAGGAACGCTATCCACTACGATTTCTATATCTGGATACCTATCGAATAGGGGCTTTATAGACTCTTGGTCGTCTAGCTCTACCTTAAAGCTATACCAGCCCAGAGCTTCCCATTTAGCGCGCTGCTCTTCGTTTCTTGATGTTATTACAAAGCTTCCGGGCTGAAGTCTCTCGGCAACTCTGTTTAGGGTGTAGCCGCCACCTAATAAAAGAATCTTAGGGGAAACACTAGCTACGGCCACAGTCGATCAATCCTCCAAGAGTTATCAGCGCTACCACTTATGTACTGAATTCTG
>RGER01000237.1 GCA_009917815.1 Actinomycetota bacterium | reverse complement strand
GTACTAGGTCCTGTCTAATCCGAAGCTGGGTACCCACAGAGTCTCCGTAAGTCGAACCTGCGTAGGTCTCCAAGGTTTCAGTTGCAACCTTATCTAGCCTGGCTTCGAGCTCCTTGGCCCGCTGGTTTACGTGATAGGCGAAAGTTGCCCGGTCTTCGGCGTCGGCAAACTCTTTGTGGTGACTTACGAAGTAGGCCGCTGCCTTCTTTACATACTCAGAGTTTGGCATCGGGTATTTCTCACCCAGTGCGTAGAAGTGCTTGCTTCCGTCCTCAGCGTAGGAAGCTGTCTTAACAGATTGGCTGTGAGCGCGGTCTTCTTTCATGCTTTTTGTCTCGTGGTAACGGTTTCCGTTGATTTCAGAAGAAGCTAGCTTGCTTAGGCTTGGGCTAACTTCAAGGCCGTAGATTAGGCAGGCACGTCTTAGATTGGTCGCTGCGATTTTCTGTGCGATGTAAGGGAGTTGCTCAGCGGTTTTTTCAAAGTAACGACAGGAGAGCCAGGTGTTTGCTTCGTCGGTAGTTGGAAACTTTTTCAGCACCTGGGCTTCTTTGGTGTGCATCACCAGCGCAAACTGCTCGGATCCTAGGAGCTCACGGTCCTCGTGAGTCAGGATCTTGGCCGTCTTAACCCGTTCGGGCGCATCCGCTGCCGCGAGCTTTAGAAGGCTACGGTCGGTATCATCAACGAAATCAATAATCTGATGCACAAGTGCCATGTGTGTCTAACCTTACTTTCCTTCCTAATAATAGCACTTTAGTGGGTTTGCCGCAAAAAAAGGAAGGGTTTGACGCTAGGCACAAAATAACTGTGCGCGGGTATAAGATTTTTAGTGACCGCAAGTCACTAGTGAACTTGTTGTTCTTTCACGGAGGACAGCATGACAGACAACAATACCAACGTAGAAACAACCCAGGATGCCAACAAAAAAGCAGAGCTCAGCGATATCTTACAGGCGCTTAAAGAGGGTGCCAGTATGCAGAAGATGAGGGCTGTTATTGAGCAGGATCTCCGCAAAAGACACGGAGAGACCATCGCACGGATGTCGGACGCAGAACTCGAGGAACTTATTACAAACGCCACTGAGTTCCTCTGCCTTGCTCCGCTAGCCGAGGCCGCCGCCAAGAAGACTGCCAGTAAGGCGCTATTCGCAGTGAATAGCCCTCGCTGGTATGCCGACAAGGCGGTGAACGTTCTGACAACCGCGCTCGGTGTGGGCGCGGCTGTGTGGGCAGGTAATAAGCTCGGTGTTTTCCCAGGCCAGAACGCTGCTAATTCAGGCAGCACTCTGTTTGGAAAGACTCCCGACAATCTCCTGCCCAACCCCTATGCTGACACGACTCCCACCAAAGTGTCGCCACGCGTAGGGAATAGTCGCCCAAGGTCGGTCGGATTCGATCACCAAGCGTCTTAACCCGGTATTGTCGTAGGCTTTTACAGCTATGACTCTCCCATATCGCGAGATGGGGGCAAAGATGTGTGCTCGCGGAGTAGTATGAAAAGAGAGTAACAACCCGTTCAACAAGTTCACAAAAACAAAAAGGGCTAGCATCGCTAGGACGGCGCCGGTGCCTGCGGCACCGCGCTGGCTCTTTTTTAGCTTTAAAAACCCACTGTAGGAGCGGGCAGAAGGGAGGTGAGCTCTACTGTGGGTTCGCTTGGAATGGTGATCTGGGCTTTGATTCCGGTGCGCTCAATCTCGACTATGACAACTGATCCTTGGACCAGATTAACCTGAAAATCTCCGTTAACGTCAGGGATTGTCTTTACTGCGTCTGCGGTAATAATCGCGTTCCCGGACACAAACGGAAACTGTACGGGGCGGAAAATGATCTTAGCGTCTAGCGGGACACCGTTCCCCACTGTCCTAAGAGATCCAGTTACAAGGCAGAGGTCTAGACTTGGCATATCAAGTTGCCCAGAAGCAGTTAGTCAGCGACGCAGTTACCACGACAGTCGCGGCGCCAGAGCAATAAAATTTAATCGACTCCCCAGGGGAAAGCGTGATGTTCTCGAAAAACTCTCCTTGCCCCCCAGAGATTTTTCCAATCTCAGCTTCCTGTCCCCCGAACACCTTGCGGATACTCAGGTCACCCGCGCCCTTAAAACCGATGTTCTTAATGTCCACGGGCTCAGTGTGGAACGCGTAAAGGCCGCCTCCCGACTGAGCGGCGAACGAATATAGTCCTG
>RGER01000236.1 GCA_009917815.1 Actinomycetota bacterium | reverse complement strand
GGGCATGACCACTTCGCCGCCGCGGATGTGACGGCCTGCGCTTCCGGCGTCTGGGAGGAGATGGGTGTCGACGCGGGCGCTTTACTGCGGCTGGGCTATCAGCACCTGCGTAAACTGCATCCTTACCGATCACGCTATATGCACGTGCTGTCTTATCCCCAGCCATCACACCCACTCTGATGAACTTGTCTTGGTCTTCCTGCACGAGTGTGTAACTAGAAGCGAAAGCAAGAGGAATATCAACACAAGTGCTGGGATCACTCTTGGTGCATCTTTGCCACTGATAGAGGAGTGGGAGATCGAGGCTCTCGCTCCAGGTAGGTGCCACAGTCGTGAGCTTCATGCCTACCAATCCGAAACCTAAGATCATGGGTGCGGACACGAGTTTCGCTCGATAATCTATAGGGGCTGATACCCCAGAAATAGCAACGGTAGTAGCAACTCTATTCTTGCCAGTCACCTTAAAAGCAATGCGCTTTCCGAGGTCAGAAATCTTAAGAGAAAGCGACGTCTTAGTTTCACCAGGAATATCTACACAGGTAGCAACATCCGTAGAAGTGCACTTCATCCAATTCGTAGTAAAGGTCGGAGCAGGAGTGCCTGCCCAAATTCCTGAATATCCGGTAACCGTCGTATCAATGTTGACTTCGCCAATGATGGAAGGCGCAACAGTGTTAGAGGGACTAGATGGTCGCGTAATCGGACCAATGCTCGCACTTGGCACGATAATTCCACCAAGATCGTTTTGAATCGTAGGAACAACTCGCAGATAGTTCCCATTCATGGATTGGGCAACAAAAAGCGAATTCGAGGTCTCGCCCGAAATTGTCGTACACGTTGTGATACTCGGAGAACCACATTTCTGCCATGCATATGTCGTCGTAGGAGCAGGTGACCCAAAAATGCGTCCTAGAGAAACTGTGAGTGTCTCGCCTTCAAGTGCACTCCCAATAAGCGTGGTGGTGCCCACCTGGACTGGTTGCGAGAGCACCGGGCCGTAACTCATGGAGTTCGAAGTACCAATTACATATCCGGCAGTCGTTGGCACGGCGGTGACAGTTGACTTCAGAAAGGCGCCAATATCTTCTGTGGTGAGTTTGTAGGTTGCAGAGGTGGCTCCTGGGATGGCTGCGCAATCACCTCCCGTTGCAAGAGTGCACCGCGCCCATTGATATGCATATCCAGCGTTAGCGAGATTCCAAGTACCCGTCGTCGTCGTCAAGATCGCATCCCGCAAAAGTTCGCCGCTGATTACCGGAGGAGCGGTGGCGGCGGCAGTGAGTGAAACAACAACGGAAAGAGGCGTTTGAATCGTGGTTCCACCGCCCGGGGTAATCGCGGTAACGCTCACCTTCAAATACTTTCCTGCGCTATCTGCTCCCACGGCGTACGTCGCCGCAGTTGCTCCCACGATTGCTTCGCATGCGGCTTGGGCGGCGTCTGCGCACCGGAACCATTGGTAGGAGAGTGATGAAGGAGTCACATCCCAGGTGCCCGCCGTGACCGAGACTGATTGACCCACAATCGTGGTGCCATAGATCATGGGCAAAGTCGTATTCGCCGGACCAGCAGCGTGGGCCGGACTAGCGATGGTGAGAGTTAAAGCAAGGGTGGCGAAAAGAGCGCCTAGTCGGCGAAGCATCTCAACCCCCATCCGTGCTCGTATCACCCCAGTATCCGCCCTAAACCCCCCAAATCAGGCTCATTGACACTCACTGATGGGCGATTCGCAGAAATGATCTCGCCCCTCTACCTAGATATCGTCAAGTAACGATAAATAGAGAGCTTGATGTTCCTTGGTGAGCCGAGCGATCGAAAATTGGACGGTGGAATGTTCGTGCGCCATCTTCCCCATACGGGCACGGATTGAAGCATCCTCGATTAATTGTTTGAGGGGCCCCACAAATCCATTCGCAGACCGATCCACGAGAAATCCCGTCTCACCATTGGAAAGTACTTCCCGAAGTGACCCAACATTAGGAGCAACCACGGGCAAGCCTACGAGTTGGGCTTCAATCGCAGCGATCGGCATTCCCTCGCTCTTGCTCGTCAATATGATGACATCAGTTGCTGCAAGCAAATCATTGCGATCTACCCAACCAAGAACTTTTGCATTCTGCGGAGCAGATTCTCTGATTGATTCAAGTAATTCGCCCCCACCTGCGAGCAAGAATTCGAGCTCTGGCATTTTGCGAGCAACATCAA
>RGER01000235.1 GCA_009917815.1 Actinomycetota bacterium | reverse complement strand
GAGATGCCATACGATTTGGGCCTGATTTTCCAAGACGGAAGACCTTTGGAATACGACTCTGGAAATTTCCCAGCATCGATGGCGATGCTCAAAGAGATGGTCGGCTGGGACGATTTCGAAACCATGCGAAGTGAGTATGCAGCGCAAGGTCGAAAGATCGGCATCGGTGTCGCCTGTTACGTGGAAGGAACTGGAGTCGGCCCCTATGAAGGCGGCTTTGTTCAGGTCGAGACGAGCGGACGTATCAATGTGGCAACCGGACTCACTAGCCAAGGTCAAGGACATCAAACAGTTTTCGCTCAGATCGTGGCAGATGAACTGGGAGTACCTATCGAGGACGTTTTTGTCACCACAGGCGATACTCGTCGATTCCCTTACGCCGTAGGCACCTTTGCCTCTCGAGCGGCCGTTATGAGTGGGAATGCGATTGCTCTTGCTGCCCGACAAGTAAGAGATAAAGCGCTTCGCCTTGCTGGTGAGGCTCTTGAATGTGATCCACAAGATCTTGAAATTGTAGAAGGGATTGTGCGCGTCAAGGGGGATCACGCGAAATCAATCGCGCTGAAGACGGTAGCAGTCCTTTCTAATCCATTGCGCTATGCCTTCGACGAATCCGCTAAAGCGGCGACTCAATTTGCAGTGGGAGATACCTCTAAGCCGCCTGTCCCTGAAGATGAAGAACCTGGGTTGGAGGGCAAAGATTATTACTCACCAATGTCCTCGACCTTTGCCAATGGAATGCATGCGGTCATTATTGAGATTCTCCCTGAAACCGCAGAGGTCAAGATTCTTCGCTACGTTGTTGTTCATGATTGTGGTCGTGTGATCAACCCCATGATTGTTGAGGGACAGATTCACGGAGGCGTAGCGCAAGGCGTAGCAGGCGCGCTTTACGAACGCATGGCCTACGACGAGAGTGGCCAGTTGCAGAACGCTTCATTTATGGATTTCTTGATGCCATATGCCACCGAGATTCCCATAATTGAGGCCGGCCACTTGGAAACACCCTCACCACTTAACCCACTTGGCATTAAAGGGGCCGGTGAAGCTGGTGTCATCCCTGGTTCAGCAGTTTTTGCGAGCGCCATCGAAGATGCCGAAGGCTTTGACATCCGCCGCATGCCCATATCTCCCAGCGAGTTGTGGGAATTACGCCGTACGATGAAGGAGAATGCATGAAAATTATTGGAAGTTATTCGCTGGATCATTCTCCATCTGCGGTATTCGCGGCGCTCAATGATCCAGCAGTCCTGCTAGTCACCATTCCCGGCTGTCAGGCGCTTGAACAAACCGGGCCTTCGACCTACGCGATGACCATCACTGCTGGCGTGGCGTCAATCAAAGGAACATATAACGGCGTCGTGGAATTGGCCGATCAGAACGCCCCACATTCGTTCACTCTGAAGGCGAGTGGCTCGGGTGGTCCTGGAACGGTCCAAGCGGATGTGAAGGTTACATTGGCTCAGAGCGCGGAAGGTTGCGCGCTCACGTATGAGGCTGATGCTGTGGTCGGTGGGGTCATCGGTGGCGTTGGGCAGAGAGTTCTCAGTGGCGTCTCTAAGAAGACGGCGAGCGAGTTCTTTGCTGCCGTAAATCGTCACCTCGCTGGTGATCGAAGTACGGCGGCCGTGGTCATGCAAGACGAGGCGGGGGTTGTAAGCATTCGCAAAGAGGCAACGACTCAAGGTGCCACCTCGCTCACCTCGCTCTTTGCGGGGGGCGCGATCGCTCTTGTCGGGGTACTCCTCGGTTGGCTCATCAGTCGATGAAGGCTTTTACGGTTGCCGCCATTCAAATCGCTCCGAATCCCGGGCCGCTCACTCCCGCGACTATCGCAAGCAATCTCGAGAAGGCAGTTTCTTTTATTGAAAAGTGTGTGGCAGACACAGGGGCGGCTCTCGTAGTTCTCCCAGAGACCGTCACAACAGGTTTCTCACCAGGATGTAGCCCAGAGGAACTCTGGGACCTAGTGGATGTTCTTCCCGGCAGACTCACCGCTCCCGTACAAGAGGTTGCCAAGCGACTCGGTGTTCATGTTGTGCACGCGACTTACGAACGGGGCCAAGAGCGCGGAATTGTCTACAACTCGTCAATGATCATTCTGCCTACTGGTGAGATCGCAGGCGTTTACCGCAAGACTCACCCTTTCTGCGCTGAATTGTTAAGCCAGGGAGGGTGGGTTGTTCCTGGTAATGAGGTGTGCGTGGTAGAGACCGAGCT
>RGER01000234.1 GCA_009917815.1 Actinomycetota bacterium | reverse complement strand
CGCCACGACCCGAGGGTGCCGGCTCACCTGCGCTAGGAGAACCAGCGCTAGGGAAGAGGTGTTCTTTGGGCGTGTCGGATCGCGTTCGAACAAATGTTCGTATAACCTCATCCACAGATAGGTGAGCAGGCAAAGCCCTCCACAACCCGCTTTCAGGAGCGGAGCGTGTCAGTGCCACCCGCTACCGTCGCCGAGATAGCCCGCTCCCCACTGGAACGGGTCCAGAGCTTGAGAGGTAGAGAGATGGCACCGAGTACTCCAGATCGCAGCAAGGCGCTTGAGAGCGCGCTTGCCCAAATTGAACGCCAATTCGGTAAGGGCTCCATCATGAAGATGGGCGAAGAGGGGCGCGCACCAGTCGAGGTCATTCCCTCTGGCTCTATCGCACTTGATCTTGCGCTCGGAATTGGTGGCTTCCCTCGTGGCCGCGTCGTTGAGATTTATGGCCCAGAGTCCTCCGGTAAGACCACCGTCGCTCTGCACGCCATTGCGAATGCGCAGAGAGCGGGTGGCATTGCAGCATTCATCGATGCTGAGCACGCCCTTGATCCTGAGTATGCAAAGAAGTTAGGTGTCGATATCGATGCACTCCTCGTCTCGCAACCCGATACGGGTGAGCAAGCCCTCGAGATCATGGATATGTTGATTCGCTCCGGTGCGCTCGACATCGTTGTTATCGACTCGGTGGCTGCACTCGTGCCACGTGCCGAAATCGAAGGGGAGATGGGCGATAGCCACGTCGGATTGCAAGCTCGCTTGATGAGTCAGGCGCTGCGCAAGATCACGGGCGCGTTGGCCCAATCAAAGACCACCGCAGTCTTCATTAATCAGTTACGTGAAAAGATCGGCGTCTTCTTCGGGTCGCCAGAGACGACAACTGGCGGTAAGGCGCTCAAGTTCTACGCTTCCATTCGTCTCGATGTCCGTCGCATCGAAACATTGAAAGATGGCCAGGATGCAGTCGGTAACCGCACTCGCGTCAAGGTCGTCAAGAACAAGATGGCTCCGCCATTTAAGCAAGCTGAGTTCGACATTCTCTACGGCCATGGCATCTCCCGTGAAGGCTCACTGATCGACCTCGGTGTCGATGAGGGCTTTGTGAAGAAGTCAGGCTCTTGGTATACCTACGAAGGCGATCAACTGGGTCAAGGTAAAGAGAACGCGCGTACCTTCCTTATTGATAACCCTGATCTCGCGAACGAGATCGAGTCGAAGATCAAAGAGCAGATGGGAATTGGCGTGCGCACCGTAGCTCCGGCCGCGGTCATCTCCGAGGATGCACTTCCGGTTGTAGATTTTTAATCCGATATCAACTCTCTCTCGCTGATGGAAGAGTTACTAGAGGAGCCTGGCGTATCGCTGGGCTCCTCTCTCTTTTCGCAAGAGCGAGGCGCTCGTGAGCTTACTCATGAGGAGTATCAGGCCCTTGCGCGACGGATGGCGCTCGATCGATTGGCACGCAGGTCGCATAGTTGTGGAGAGTTACGCGCTGCCTTTGCAAAGCGTGCAATTCCAACCGAGATAGGCGAAGAACTCATCATGGCGCTCACGCGAAGTAATTTGCTCGATGATGGCGAGTTTGCTCGATCGTGGAGAGATTCTCGGATGCGATCCCGAGGTTTGGCGCCTCGCGTGATTGCTCGCGAGCTTCGCGAGAAAGGTATCGATGCTGATCTTATTCTTGAAGTCATTTCGGAGCTCTCCTCCGAGAGCGAAGAGGAGGCATTAACTGAATTGCTCGCAAAGAAGATGCGTTCTTTACGTCCGGGGGATAGGAAGAAACAGGAGCGATCTCTCCTTGGCTTCCTCATGCGGAAGGGACATCGTGGTGATCGCGCCGGTCTGGCGGTGCGAAAGGCGCTCCAAGAGTTTTACTCCACTCAATAACGAGAGGCTGTCGTTTCCGACAGCCTCTCGTTCTCCTTCTCCCCGCAGGGGAGATTCCGTAGGGAGTTAGATCTGTGCGTCTGCAGGTGTCTTACGTAGATGCGCAAATCCAAGGAGAGTGAGGAGGAGCATCACAGCCCCGGCAGCAAAGGCGAAATATGCCGAGATCAGTGCGATCTGCCCGACTTGCCAGAAAGCAAACGAGGTGAGGAGAAGCCCGCGAAGAGTCTCCCCTCGAAAGAGTGTTTGCACTTTGGTATCAAGTACATCGGCGTCAACTTGTGCTTGCTCCGCGGCGGCGGCGAGGTCCATATCATCTGGTGCAGCTTCGGC
>RGER01000233.1 GCA_009917815.1 Actinomycetota bacterium | reverse complement strand
CTAAGGACTTGTGTCTGTGGCTAGGTGGAGACGAACATGGTTTCATCAGCGTGCAGCTCTTTGCTGACGCTGCGTATGGTGTCCATCATGATGCTAAATCGCACTCTGGAATCGCGGTGACTCTAGGCAGGGGTGCGGTACTCGCACATAGCGGTAAACAGCGATTGGTGGTGAAGTCTTCCACAGAAGCGGAACTAGTGACGCAATCAGATTCGGTTAGCTACGGTTTCAGGATCATTAACTTTGTCAAGGCGCAGGGCAAGGTATATAATCCTCCCGATGGCACGGAGGTTGTTGGGGAAGTGAGTCTCAAGAATAAGATGGGGTGCTATGTGGTTGTTGACAATGCCGTACGCATCATGGTTCCGCGCGACCTTCATATCGGCAATGATGTGTTTGACGGCATTTCTGTGGGTGACAGGATTCGTGTGCAGATCAAGAAGTCGCAAGTGCGAGTAAATGCCACACACATCCTGAGTATTGGTGAGTTGGTAGGAGTTGAGGCGTCTGCTGCTCCTGCTGCTGTGCCTGCGGCAGAAGAGCAGGAACAGCTCGTAGAAGAGGCATCTGAGGAAGCCTCAGAGGATGCCTCAGAGGACGAGATGCCCGCATTGAAGGAACCAGAGGAATAATCTTTCCCGGAGACGCGTAAGAATATTCTTCACATAAGGTTCCTAAACATAAGAATGAGCGACACAGAGTTTGAGAAAAGAAAACAAATTATGGAAGATATTCGTACATTTAATCGCGCCGAGCAAGAGGAGTTGTATCGCATCCTCCGAAGATGCTCCGAAGAACTGAGCGAGAATCGCAATGGCATTTTTTTTGACCTGATGAGCCTCAAGCAAGAGACAGTGGACAATATAAAAGAGTGGATTAGCTTCTGTAAGAACAATCGCACGAGCTTTGAGAGCCGTGAGAAGGAATTAAGCAATCTGATGAAGCAAGCAGATGATTAGGCCTAAGGTGGTTTCATGTATATTATACACGTAAGGACGATGCTAGATTTTCGTCGCATCATCAACAAAAACCCCTCTCGCGATTGTTGTGTTACAACATTCGCGAAAGAGATTGGCGAAACCTGTCGCATGGAGTCAAAGGATATGTTGTGGGGCTCTCGTATTTGTCACTTAGTGCCAGCGCGTTTGACGACCGCGTGGCTCATGTCCGAAGACCCTCTCATGCTGATTGCCGGCGATGGCTACCGAGCCACCGAGGTACGCGATAAGGCATTTGCCCTTCAGGAAGAGGCACTGGCGAACCTTCGTGGAAATCGTAAGCTCACCAAGGCGAAGATGGGCGATGCGCTTGCTGCTATTAAGCCGACTGCCGATCATACGAAGGTCGTGGCGATGATTCTTTACGCACTCAAAAAGATTCAGACGGTGTGTTTTGACATGGAGAGCAAGGCCATGTGGAGTGTGCCGGAAGATTTTCGGGCTTGGAATAATGGCTTGAAGACGCTGTGGGTGGATGCGCGGTGCGAAACGATGTTAGAGGGTGGTGGGCCGAACTTTGCACGGTGGATCAGTAATCGTCAGGATGATGGGTGGACTATTGAGTGGCCGGTGGCAGATGGAAGTCTAGAGGAAATCAAGGCGCGTGCACAGGGTCTTGGACTACATCCTCGGCCTGCCGAGCTCGGTGCGAAGGTGAAAAAGGAGGATTGGGCAAAGGCTCTCGGACGCGCTGAGGCTATTCAAAAATTGATAGCCAACTAAAGGTTTTCTCCTAGGTCTCAACTAGAAACCATGGAGCTCCGCCCGGCCGAAGCAGATGCCCTCAAGAGGGTCATCGAAGAGTGGAGGGTCCATGATGGGTGGGAGTTAGAGGCAGGCTTCAAGGGGAAGACTGTCGGTGAGACGACCACCTTCCTCTCTGTGGCTCAGCGTCTGGAGGCGAAGGGCTATCGTGCCATGCCCCAGGAGGACTATATGAATATTATCACGCCGGAGCAGGTGCGCTTTACCGTGACAGGGCTGGGTGACATTCAGCGCTACTGTCGGGAAGACAGCCTGGAGAACATCTCCTTCACGGCCATGATCAAGGACAGGGCAGGTGTGGAGAGCAACGTGGATTTGAAGGAGTACGACGTGCGCGTGAAGATTCGGCGGGAGATTGCTTTGGCCGAGACGGATCCCGTGGTGCTCCAGATGCTCGGGCGCTGGGAGAGTCAACGCAAGGCCTTTCGCTTGATGCGTCGGTGGACGTTTATGGATGAGGCGAACGGGATTCGCTTTGATCTGAGCATGGTGCGCAGTTCGTT
This sequence comes from Actinomycetota bacterium, assembly GCA_009917815.1. GTDB lineage: Bacteria > Actinomycetota > Actinomycetes > Nanopelagicales > Nanopelagicaceae. The sequence continues at coordinate 14 of RGER01000233.1, read as the reverse complement.
CACAGATGCGCGGG
>RGER01000232.1 GCA_009917815.1 Actinomycetota bacterium | reverse complement strand
TCTTCAATTTCTAAAGCCTGCATCATCTCTACAAGAGATGCGACCGAGAGCCAACTCTCAAGTACGCGTGAATAGGCGCCATAGATAGTAAAAATGAGCGACTGAGGCCGAGTAGCACGGGTAAGAAGATCGCTCGCTTCTCCACTAATGACGCTGACCACGCCGTTACAATAGCCGGTAGGTACCCCATTCATGACGGTCTAGCGAAGGAAATATCGTGCCAGCCAGTATTTCTATTACCCGCACCCTGCAATGGGTCGAGACTGACGCCTCCACGCACCAGCATTACTCCAGCGGATTCCGCTGGGCCGAAGAGGCTGAGCACGCGCTCTGGCGTCGCTTAGGATTCGGCATTGAAATCGTGGGCGCGATCCCTCGCGTGGCTGTATCCATGGAATACCTGCGCCGCATTTTCTACGGCGAAGAGATCGTTACCCATTTACGAGTAGAGCGCGTGGGAACCTCTTCGTGCACTTTTGTTTTCGAAGCATTCGTGAATGGTGAAATTGCGATGCGCGGAGAGCACACTTGCGTGCATGCACCTCATACTTCGGGCTCGGCACCTTGGCCAGAGCATGTCCGTGCCGCGCTACTGGCTGATTAAGGCTTCAATTTAAAACCAGCGGGGCACTTGGGGTTTGCGCCAGTGACTTTCTTGATGGTTTTGCCCTTCACGCAGGAGATTGTCTTCATCGGCGCTTTCACACCTGTCGCTGCTGGTGTACTCGCTGGTGTACTCGCTGGTGTACTCGCTGGTGTACTCGCTGGTGTACTCGCTGGTGTACTCGCTGGTGTACTCGCTGGTGTACTCGCTGGTGGTGGTGTCTGGGGATTCACCACTGGAGTCCCTTGAACTAGTTTTACCTTCAGCGTAGGGGAAGAGAAAGAGAATCCGTAGACGCCCAATTTGAGCCAACCATTGGACTCACGCAAATTTGAAGTCGTCACTTTCGTGGTGCCATCCGCGTCGATAATCTCGACAGTGGCTTGGAGAGGTGCATTTGAATCCGAATATCCATAGAGGCAGCGAGCGACTTTGGAATCCATCACCAAGTCATATCGGCCAGAGAAGACCGTATCGTCTGGATTGAGGTGCAAACCAGCCACTTTGTAATCAAGGGATCCGTCCTTGAATTGCGGAGGTTTAGCGTCGTAGGTCATCGCATTCGTAGTAACCAGACCGATCAGAGCAGTCGAGGAATTGTTTCCAAGGATTGCGCCGGTGACTGCTGATATTTGCGAGGAACACTTAGCTGCTGCCACCCCCATTCCTAAAGCATCTGCAATTGCCGTGGTGGGTGACGAGGTACCTGAGCCAAGCATTCCAGTAATGGCACCCAGAATTCCCGTAGGTGAGGAAGGTAGCGATGATGGACCAGCGGGAACCATTGAGGCGGCAGCGCTAGCCCCCAAAGCTCGGAAAGACCAGACTGAGTCAAGCCGATTAGCTTTATTGCTGAAGAATTTTTCATACGTAGCAAAACTGTCCATTGCGGTGGATTGCGATGACTCCACCAGCATTGAGAGATCTCCAGACGGGAGATTTCCATTGGGATCACGGAATCTATTTACCAGGTTGGGATCAAGCGCGTTTACGGGTTGTGCGGTGCTCGCGGCGGGAACTGTCACCGGGTTCGCATCCACTGATAAGCGATTCTGCTGAGTATCAATGGCACTAATGCTGATATTGGGATCCGTTAAGCGCCCGTGCAGCCATGAAGTTAAGTAATTGCCTACGTGGACGGTGAGTTTTACCCGCGCATCATTCGGAAATGTTGCTTCAACGCCACAACTACCACTCTCGATCCAGACACATTTGGGATCTCCCCCCAGACCTCGAACAGACGTCTTACCTGTTGGATCTACATACTCTTCTGGGTGTGGATCTGCGCTTGAAGTGGTGCCAAGAGTGTATGGCACCACAGCAGCTGAAAAATCCGTGGCTTTGAAACCAACGATGGGGAACTTCTGGAAAGAAACAGAGACGTTAACTGCATAAAGTGATTGCTCGCCAGCTCTCTTGAGTTCAGGAACTTCAAAGAGTGACCAACTTGCACCCGCCGGCGTGCCACTTATCGGATCGGCCTCAAAAGCTTTCTTTCCGATTGTCTTTATTAAGAGCGCCTCCCCGTTAGCAGCTTTCGGCGAAGTCACAGCTAAGGACTCCACACAATTAGCCTCGGAGGCCGATTTGCAGATGGGCAGAAGTGCAGTCATGGTCGCGCTGGTTGCGCATTTAGGATCGCTGGTTGAGGTGCAGAGAAAGTAACCGCCGGCACC
>RGER01000231.1 GCA_009917815.1 Actinomycetota bacterium | reverse complement strand
CCTTGCTCTCCAGGATTTCTACTGGGTTGTTGCGGCAACCTGGCTCAGTGATATGCATGATGCCGTCTTCGCCATCTGCACCCGAATGCGCGCCCATGCCGACCGCGTCGTTCGTCGCTTCAAGCCACCAAGCACCGTTACGTGGATTCACACCAAGCGCCATCACGTCGCAGACATCGCCACCGCTGCAGGCAGGGACGACATCAGGAAGGCCTTGTGCTAGCGCCTTGGTCACTACTTCAGGAGCCAGCAGGCCGGTCCACAAAGTAAAGGTAGGCATCGGTGGTGTGGCATGCATCAAAGAGCCCTCAGTAGTGAGAATCTCTAGGTTGCGGAAGTTACCGGCACAGATGTTGCTATCTGGCGTGGTGAGCGATTTGAAAGCCAAACGAGATGCCGCAAACGTGCCACCGATTGGAAGGTTGATCGGTCCGGCTGCGCCCTTGTTCGTGCCACGCCAGTCGATGATCATGCGATCATCTTCGACAGTAACAATGACCTTCATTTCAACGAGCTCATCAGTAACGACTCCGTCGGAATCGAGGAAGTCTGATGCACTCCACGTCCCCTTAGGAAGTCGCGCTACGGCTGCGCGGGAGAGGCGCTCGCCGTGTTGGTTGATCTCTTCCATGGCCTCGACCACTGCATCGAGACCAAACTTCGCCACGATCTCTTTCAAACGCACATCGCCGGTGTGAACCGCCGACACCTGCGCTTGAAGATCACCGATGGTGCGTTCTGGGAATCGACTGTTGAATCGGATGATGTTGAAAATGTCGTCGCAGATGACGCCCTGATCGTAAATCTTTGAACAAGGGAAGAAGATTCCCTCTTGCGACATATCAGTGGAGTCGAGAACGTACCCAGCATCCTTCTGCTTGAGGTCAAGCAAGTGGACGCGGCACGATGAGAAGCCGACCAACTTGTTATCTACCAAGATCGGCGTAAAGACCAACGCATCGAGCGTGTGGGCTGCGGACCAGTAAGGGTAGTTAAGCAAGTAGACATCGCCACTCTTGAAGTTCTCGCGGCCGATGAACTCGATGCCCTTTTGCACACCGAAGTCATTGGCGCCAGAGAAGATTGCGATACCGGGGGCTTCCGCGATGCAGTTGCCATCGACATCGTGCAAGCTGATGCCGTAGTCGTGGATTTCGTAGACGATGGTGTTGTATGCGGTGCGGCAGAGGTTACGTGCCATTTCGTTGCAGGCAGACAACATGCTGTGCCGAATAACTTCAACGGTAATTGAATCGATCATGTTAGTTCGCCTTTGCCACGTGAATGATGATTTCGCCGTACTTGCCAAGCTCAGCACGATCACCGGCATGGAAGACGGTGGTCGCTGTGTGTTCGTTGATGATCGCTGGGCCTTCGATGGTGTCACCGAATTGCAAGTCATCGCGATCGTAGAGTGCGTATGGTGCGCGCTTTCCGCCGCCTACATACACCTGGCGGGTGCCAGTTGGTGTGGGGACGCGACCCGCTTGTTTGGTGAGCACCGGAAGCACAGGTGCATCCACTTCACCACGCGCCGAGAAGCGAAGCGATACCAACTCGATTGGATCTGGCATGGTGTGGCCATACGCCTTCTCGTGTGCTTCGCTGAAGACTTCGCGCATGTGAGCAATTTCTGCGTCATCAATCTTCTCCGAAACCGGAAGAGTCACACTGTGCTCCTGTCCGGAGTAACGAAGATCCATGTACTGCGTGAAGTGTTGCTCCTTAGCAGAGAAGCCTTCATTGTCGAGCGCTGCCTTTGCTTCGCCGCGCATCTCTGCGAAGTCGGCGTTGATGATCGAAAGATCAGCAGTATCGAGTCCGGTGATGCGGGTGCGAGAGAAGTCGTGTTGCACGCTCGCCATCAACATTCCGAAGGCCGAGAACGCACCTGGCCCTGGAGGCATGATGACTGTTGGGATGTTGAGTTCGCGAGCCACATCAACACCGACCAAGCCACCGCCACCTCCGAAGGAGAGAAGAGCGAAGTCAGCAGGAGTGTGGCCAAGCTCTACCGTGATCGCGCGAACGGCGCCAACGATCTTGATGGTGGAGATGCGGATAACGCCACGGGCTACTTCATCTACATCCATGCCGAGTTTGTCAGCGTTGACTTTGAGGGAGCCTTCAGCGAGTTCTTTGTTGAGAACCAGAGTTCCTGCGAGCGCGTTCTCGTTTCCGAGGTAGCCCACGTGGAGTGCGGCGTCGGTGAAGGTAGCTTCCTTGCCACCGTTTCCGTATGCCGCTGGTCCTGGATCGGCACCTGCGCTGGCTGGTCCT
>RGER01000024.1 GCA_009917815.1 Actinomycetota bacterium | reverse complement strand
TGTTCGATACCCAAACCCTCCTTGATCCACACGGAACCAAGGCAGTTATCGGTGACCTCATGGGCACCTACTCAGATCTCTCCTAATTTCTAATTAGGTAGATCGATTTACATGACACGAGCGCTGTAGGAGAGTGGAGGTTATGAACTCTTCTACAGCGCTCGTGCGTGTTCATGAACTTACGAAAACTTTTGGTGCCACCCGAGCCGTACGCTCCGTTTCACTCTCCTTTACCGAAGGCGAGATCATCGGCCTTGTAGGTGAGAATGGCGCGGGCAAGTCCACGCTCGCGAAAATGATGGCCGGTGTCTATACGGCTGATTCTGGAACGATTGAATTTAATGGAAGTGAAGTATCCTTCCGCTCGCCTTTTGAAGCGTTACGAACTGGTGTGGCCATGATGGCCCAAGAAATCATGTTGGTCCCCGATGCCACCGTCATCGAAAATGTATTCCTCGGCAGTACTCCACGTCGTGGCATCTTTCCAAACCGATCGAAGATGCGTAGCGACTTCAAGGAGTTGCTGGAACTCACTAAATTTGAATTAGATCCCGATGCTGTTGTCTCTCGATTGCGACTTGCAGATCAACAGAAAGTGGAGATTCTTCGGTCGCTTTCGCGCAACGCGAAACTCATCATCATGGATGAACCCTCTGCCTCGCTGACCGCAGACGAAGTGGCTCGGTTGCACGCCACTATTCGAGAAATCGCGCGACGCGGCGTCACTGTTCTTTTGATTTCTCACTTTCTTGAAGAAGTTTTAGAGCTCACCACCACCACGATCGTGATGCGCGACGGTGAAGTGGTGAAGGTGGGTCCCACAAAGGACGAGACGATCGACTCTTTGGTGGCTGGCATGGTGGGTCGCTCTCTTGAAACGCGTTACTTTGAGACTGACTCCGCAGCTACTCATCAAGTACGTTTCGCCGCCGAAGGACTTACTAATACCTCACTTCACGATATATCTTTTGAAATCCACGAAGGCGAAATTCTAGGTTTAGCCGGCTTGATTGGCGCCGGTCGAACCGAAATTGCCCGCGCCATCTTTGGTGCTGATGCGCTCGAGTCGGGCTCTGTCACTCTTGAAGGTGAGAAACTTTCCGTTACCTCACCTAGAGATGCGATCAAGCAAGGTATCTACATGATCCCGGAGAGTCGCAAAGAAGAAGGACTCATCCTGGAGGCGAGTATCTCGGATAACATGATGCTCTCCACTTTGAAGCGCTATCGCAAAGGTGGTTCTCTCTCAGCGAGCAAACTTGATAAACGAGCAATTGAGCTTGCCAGTCGAGTCGACCTCCGCTACTCCAAGATTTCGCAATCAGCGCTCTCGCTCTCCGGCGGAAATCAACAGAAAATTCTCTTCGGCCGCGCGGTGGAAGTAGCACCTAAAGTTCTCATCGTCGATGAGCCCACTCGCGGTGTCGATATCGCTGCCAAGCGAGCTATTCACCAAACTCTCTTAGATCTTGCCAAGAGCGGTATGTCTATTCTTTTCATATCGAGTGAGATTGAAGAAGTCCTTGGAGTATGCGACCGAGTGCTCGTGATCCACCAAGGGAAAGTGCAAGCGCAATTCACCGCCCCATTTGACCAACAGCAAGTGGTAGCTGCCTTCTTTGGGCAAACGTCAGGAGTAAAGAATGATTGAGAAACTGAGAAGTTACGGAATCGTGGCAGTCTTCGGATTGCTCTTTGTGGTTCTCGCTCTCTCCTCGCCCTCCTTCCTCTCGTGGCAGAACGCGGCGAATATCCTCGACCAGTCATCGATCCTCTTCATCATGGCTACCGTGTTGACGCTTTGTATCATCGCTGGCATCTTCGATCTCTCTGTCGCAGCAACGGCTACAGCATCTGCGATCATGACGGTGAACGCCATCAATGCCTTCGGTATGGTGCTGGGTGTCATCGTGGGAGTGGGTTTTGGTGGCGTCCTGGGCCTGCTCAACGGTCTGGGAATTGTAGGTACGAACGTCAACTCATTTATCGGCACGTTGGCAACTTCCTTCGCCTTTCGAGGGCTTGGATTGATCCTCTGTAGTGGAGGCTTGGTTGGCATCGCCGATAAGTCAGTCGCTGATTCCCTGCGAAGCGCTTTTGAAGGAAAGTTTCTTGGTATCAAAGGAGCGATCTATATCGCTCTCATCTTCTCTGCCATTGTGGGTCTCTTTCTCTCTCGCACGATTTGGGGTCGGAATGTCTATGCAGTAGGTGGCAACGCACAGGCTGCCTTCCTTGCGGGTATCCGCACTAATCGCATCCTCATCTCCTGCTACGTCATCTCCGGCATCGGTGCCGGGCTTGCCGGCATGATTTATGCAGGACGATACGGATCAGGTGCAACTAACGCTTACTCCGACACCATCGCATTCACTGCGATCGCAGCGCCGGTAGTCGGCGGCGTTTCGGTATTTGGTGGCTCTGGTTCTATTTGGCGCGGCATCCTTGGCATTCTTACCTTCGCGCTCATCGGCAACGGTTTGAATTTGCTCGGTGTCGATACCACCTACCAGCTCACTGCACTAGGCCTCTTGATCTTTGCTGCCGTGGCAGCTGATCAAGTCTTCCGTCGCTCACGAGGTTAGGGATAGGCGAATTCCATGGCCAGCGTGCTGCTCTTTGATGAGGTAAGTGGAAAACGAGTGCTTGATTTCGCTGACATTGCTCTAGTAGAACCTGGTCCTGGCGAGGTCCGTTATCGCGTTGAGGCGTTTGCACTGAATCGCGCGGATTTGCTCTATCTATATGGCGCGCATTACTCGGTGGCTAACCTCCCTTCTCGGATTGGTCTTGAAGGTTGTGGCATCGTCGATGCGATTGGCGGTGGTGTGACGAAGTTTGCCATCGGTGATCGGGTGACTTCCATTCCTTTTAACAATGTGAGTGCCACCGATTGCAACGTGGCCGGGGAGTACGCCATCACTCCAGAGCAATTCTTGATGAAGGCACCTGCTGGGCTTACTCCGGAAGAGGCCTGTTCCATCACCATGCAATATCTCACTGCTTATTACCCCATCGTGGAGATCGCCAAGATGGGGTCTGGTCAATCGATTTTGGTGACAGGTGCTTCAAGTAGCGCAGGTTTGGCGGCTATTCAGATCGCAAAATCTCTCGGTGTCACCGTAATTGCACAGACGCGCACGGGGGAGAAGGCCGCTGCGATTCGCTCGGCAGGTGCGGACTTTGTTATTGCCTCTGAGAAGGAGAACCTTGCCGATAAAATGTTGGAGTACACCGGTGGGCGAGGTGTGGACATCTCTTACGATCCGCTCTCCGATGATTTCATCGGCACCTACATGGATGCACTCACTTATGGTTCTAGAGTCTTTTTATACGGCGCGCAGTGTGGTCCCACGGTTACTTTCGATCTCGTGCAAGCAGTGCGTCGTCACGTGATCATTCACCCGTACTCGCTCTACAACCATGTGAATGATCCTGCCTCGCTCGAGCGCGGAATCGAGTGGCTAGCTAACGCAATCGATTCCGGGAAATTCAAACCGGTGATCGATACCGTCTTTCCGTGGAAGCGTGCACTTGAGTCTTATGAGTACATGCAGGAGAACAAGCACGTGGGAAAGATCGTAGTCTCGCTCACCAAATGAGTGCTTAGCCGAGGGCTTTCTTAAGAGCGTCGAATCGCTTGCTCCAAATAAGTTGAGATGGCGGTACATCTCGGGCGAAGAGTTCAGCCGCGTGATACGCGCCCTCATTGATGTGAAACTCAACAGGTACCCCAGCGGCCTCGAGTCGCTCGGCAAACTCACGATCCTCATCGAGGAAGAGATCGTGAGTCCCGACATCGATGAAGGTAGGTGGTAGGCCTTCTAAGTGGGTGGCGCGGATAGGTGCCGCATAGGGCGAAATGTCATCGCTGCCGTAGGCATCGCCGAGATACCAGGCCCAGGATTCCAGACTCGCTTTGCGATCCCACACTCCAAGGTTTGTGATGGTTTTCGATGACGCAGTGATGTGACGGTCATCAATCATCGGGTAGATAGCCATCAAGAAACAGAAACGAAGGTTCCCGCGATCGCGCATCATGAGGGCGAGCCCAATCGCAAGTCCGCCGCCCGCGCTACCACCGTGAAGCGCAATACGCGTGGCATCGACATCTAATTCAGCTACATTCTCAAAGAGCCAGTTGGCTACTGCGTAGCAATCGTTGATGGCGGCAGGAAAGGGGTGTTCCGGTGCGAGGCGATAATCGATCGCCACGGTGAGCGCCCCACTTCGCTCGCAGAGCGCAGCAGCGTTGGCATCGTCGGCTTCAATATTTCCAGTCACCATGCCACCGCCGTGAATGGTGAAGATGGCAGGCTGTGGATGGGCGTATGAGCTCTCTTTGGGCCGATAGATGCGAATGCGCACATCGGGAGCGCCCTCGACGGGGATAAAGCGATCTTCGCGGGTGACCTTCTCGTTCACGGGATTGAGTGCGAGCGCACCATTAATCAGAGTACGACGCTCGTGGATGGTCTCTGGTGCATTAAAGCCACCCGGGAAGGCGTCGAGAAGTTGAGTGAGCGCCACCTGATAATCCGGATGGATGGATTCCCAGTTCATTGCGCACTCACCTGGCGACCGTATCTTCCCCTATCTGGATTAGCAACCACGGGTGCTCCACAGGCAGCAGGATGGTATCGCTCCTGTTCTTCATTGTTGCTATGCTTTACTTATGAAATCTAAAGTAAAGGCTAAGAAAGCGGGAACGAGTCCACGAGAACGAAAGGGGCGCACCACTCAGAGTCGAATTAGCGCGAAGAATCAGATCACGCTGCCAGTGGACCTCTTGCGTGCATCGGGTCTCAAGCCTGGAGATGGTGTCGAATTTGTGCTGAGTCCTAAAGGTGTGTTGGAAGTTAGGGCAATTTCAAAGAGTTGGGATGACTTCTGTGGGCTCGGCGATGGGGTTTATGACTCTTTTGATCTTCGAAAAGAACGTGACTCATGGCGGTAGTCGTTCTGGATTCATCAGTACTGATTGCGTTACTAAACACCTCTGATTCCCATCACAAGGCGTGCAAGCGATTTGTCGAGAATTCAAATAAATCCTTCAAAATATCTGTCATTACTCTCATGGAGGTGCTCATATCTCCAATGAGGGAGGGCGCGGTCGTCACGAAGCGCATTATTTCTGCGCTTGAAAAGCGATTTCCAGATCGTATAGCTGTTGACGAGGAGATTGCGATGGCTGCGGCTAAGATTCGAGCACAGTCAAACTTGGTGATGCCCGATTCGATTATCAGTGCGACGGCACTTGTTCACTCGGCAACGCTGGTGACGTGCGATGCAACTCTGGCGAAGAAGCACCCCGGAGCCGAGTTGATTAGATAGCGCTTTTGAACTTGATCGAGCGAGGATATCTCTTAAAGGTTGACGTTCGACATGTCGGGGTAGCGATCACCGGCAGTGGCGCCAATTGGTGCGGCTGCGTCGATGCTTGCTAGTTCCGCGGCAGTGAATGAAATATCCGTAGCAGCCGCATTCTCTTCAAGGCGATGAATCTTGCGCGTTCCAGGAATGGGCACGACATCTTCACCTTGCACCATCACCCAAGCGAGAGCGAGCTGCGCAGGCGAGATGCCCTTTGCCTTTGCGATCTCGCTGATGCGATCGACGAGTTTGAGGTTGGCATGGAGGTTCTCGCCTTGGAAGCGCGCGCCACGTCGACGTGAGTCGTTGGCATCGAGTTGGTCTGGGTTGCTGATCGCTCCGGTGAGGAATCCACGGCCCAGCGGCGAGTACGGCACAAATCCAATGCCGAGCTCGCGCACGGTTTCAAGCACGCCATTCTCTTCCACGTCGCGTGTCCAGAGTGACCACTCAGTTTGTACTGCAGTCACTGGATGGATCGCGTGCGCGCGGCGGATAGTTTCGCCCTTAGCCTCTGACATGCCGAGGTAGCGTACCTTGCCAGCGTCGACGAGTTCTTTCATCGCACCGAAAGTTTCTTCGATGGGAACATTCTTATCGACGCGATGTTGATAGTAGAGGTCAATGGTATCCACACCAAGGCGTTGGAGCGAAGCGTCGCACGCGGCGCGCACATACTCCGGGCGACCGTTAATGCCGACCCACGAACCATCCGGGTTGCGTTCGTTACCGAACTTTGTGGCGATCACCACTTCGCCACGACGCGCCTTGATGGCGCTTCCCACAAGCTTCTCGTTAGTGAACGGTCCGTACATGTCGGCGGTATCGAGAAAGTTGATCCCTAGATCGAGCGCGCGGTGGAGAGTGGCGATGGATTCTGCATCCTCACTTGCGCCGTAGAAATCGCTCATGCCCATGCAACCCAGGCCTTGGGCAGAGACTTCGAGAACTCCGCCGAGGGTGCGCTTCTTCATGGTGATCTCTCTTCTCTTCGTGGATCAAGTCTCAAAGTTTATGAATCGAAGCCTAGTCCGAAACGATCGAGGAATTTCAACCAAAGGTTGCGCTTGCCATCCTTCTTATCCGCGCGGTGGATGGACCAGCGCGTGATTTGAATGGCGATGTACTTGAAAGGTTCAGGCGGAAAGGGGATTGGCTTCTTCTGCACCATAGAGAGCACTTTGCCACCGGGGTGATAAATCGCATCCCAACCGCCCCAGAGAATTCCACCATCACTCGTTTGTCGGTAGTAGTGGAATTGATTTCCTGCGTCGCCGATACCTTCGCGTCCGTTCCAACCAATCGAATCGTGTTGCGCCTTTGTGAGTGGTTCGGTGACGAGTACGTAGTCGTAGACCGGCACGATGTATTTGCGGGCGCTACGTACTACAGGTTTGAAAACGTTAGTAGCCAGCGCCACTTTGTCGGTAAAGATTTCTCCGAAAGTGGTGTGCACGCGAATTCCGTTCTTCTCGCGTTCTAGCCATTGCACTTTGGAGTTCTCATAGATGCGCACGCCGAGTGAAATGCAGGCGCGTTCTAATCCCCAGACCAGGCGCGCAGGATCAACGAGTGCGGTTCCATCATGATCAAAGACGGCGCCGTGATAGGTGGGGGAGTGAATCATTCTGCGTACGGTGTCGGCATCGAGGAATTCCACGTCGTCGCCAAGTTCGTTTCGTTCGGCCGCTTCTTCTTCCATACCGACTAATTGCCATGGCTCGGCGGCGACCTTAATTTCACCGGTTCGTTCCCAATCGCATTCGATTCCATATCGATGGATCGTCTCTTCGATGGCGGCGAGGTTTTCGCGCCCCATCCGTTCGATGGTGCCCATCTCGTCGGGCCAGCGATTCTTTCCGTTCTGAAAGCCGTGGGTGAGCGAGGCCACGACAAATCCGCCATTGCGCCCTGAAGCTCCGGCTCCGGTTTCGCGCTGCTCAATAATGACGACATCGCGCTCCGGGTGAGCTTCTTTGGCCAGCAGCGCGGTCCAGAGACCGGTATAGCCGGCGCCGACCACGACCAGTTCGGCGGTTTCAGAGCCAATCAGGGCGGAGTGCGGCTCGGTCTCCAAGGGGTCAGAGTCTGACCAGTACATCTCGGGCTGGGCGTCTGCAAGGCTTCTTAATATGTATGGGTCGATGTTCTCCATCGAAGCGCCGGCGAAGCCGGTCACACCCCTATCTCAGGTCGGGCATCCCGGGTCCTCCGGAGTACGCCCCCACGGTGCGGGGAGGCCAACCGCCCCGTTACTCGCCGTGATCTCGCCCTACCATAGCCCGGGCGAGGGTCTCCCGCTGACCAAAGACCCGCCGGCGCTGCCCCGGCGCTCGGGCGATTTGCCCCGCTGGGCGTAGATCCGTAACCTAAGGACGTGCATTTCCGTGGGGATTTGCGTGGGTGTTTACGTGGGAATCCCACATCATCTGAAAGAGAGCAAAGCTGTGTACGCAATCGTGAAAGCTGGCGGACGCCAGGAGAAGGTCTCCGTCGGAGATGTGCTCCTGATCGACCGCGTTAATGCTGCAGCTGGGGCTTCGCTCTCGCTTCCCGCAATTCTCCTCGTCGATGGCGAGAAGGTCACCACTGATTCTTCAGTCCTTGCTGGCGTGAAGGTCACCGCCGAGGTTCTCGAAGAAGTGAAGGGCGAGAAGGTCATCATTCTTCGTTACAAGAGCAAGACCGGCTACCGTCGCCGTCAAGGTTTCCGCGCGAAGCAGACCCGTATCAAAGTCACCGGAATTTCGGCCGGAAAGTAAAGGGGTAGACGATGGCACATAAAAAGGGTGCGTCCTCCACACGGAACGGGCGCGATTCAAATGCTCAATACCTCGGCGTAAAGCGCTTCGGTGGACAAGTTGTCGGCACTGGCGAAATCCTCGTGCGTCAACGTGGTACTCATTTCCATCCTGGCCAAAATGTTGGCCGCGGTAAGGATGACACCCTCTTCGCGCTCGCTGCAGGTGCTGTTTCATTCGGCATGGCACGCGGCCGCAAAGTAGTGAATGTGTTGCCCGTCAACGCATAACTTTAAGTTTGTGGGGAGCGGATCGGTTCAGCCGGTCCGCTTTTTGCATTCTCCACACAGTTACTACCCTGAAGCCACGCTCGTGGAGTGGGGCCGGGACAAAGTCTGGGAGACTTAAGCCATGACCACCTTTGTTGATGAAGTCATCCTGCATGTCTCGGGTGGCAATGGCGGCAACGGTTGCGTCTCTGTGCACCGGGAGAAGTTCAAGCCTCTCGGAGGTCCCGATGGGGGCACCGGCGGTCGCGGTGGAGATGTCATCCTCGTTGTTGATGGCAACACCACGACGCTCCTTGATTACCACCACTCACCTCACCGCCGTGCGACAAACGGTCGCCAAGGTTACGGTGGCTGGCGCGATGGTCCTTCAGGTGATGACATCATCCTCTCGGTTCCTAATGGCACTGTCGTACAAGACATGGAAGGCAATGTCATCATCGACATGGTCGGCCTCGGGACGCGTTATGTCATTGCACAAGGCGGTCGCGGGGGCTTAGGTAACGCGGGGTTGGCATCATCGCGCCGCCGTGCGCCAGGGTTTGCACTTCTTGGTGAACCCGGTGAGGCCAAGAGCGTTCGTCTCATTTTAAAGAGCGTTGCCGATATTGCACTCGTGGGTTATCCGAGCGCTGGTAAGTCATCTCTTGTAGCCGCGCTCTCTGCTGCTCGTCCGAAGATCGCTGATTATCCTTTCACCACCTTGGTCCCTAACCTCGGCGTTGTGCAGGCAGACGCCAATCGTTTTACCGTGGCCGATGTTCCTGGTCTCATTCCGGGTGCGAGCCAAGGGAAGGGATTAGGCCTTGAGTTCTTGCGTCATGTTGAGCGCTGTGCAGCACTCGTGCACGTACTCGATTGCGCGACTTTAGAAAACGATCGTGACCCGGTGACTGATCTTGCAATGATTGAGAAGGAACTGGATGCTTACGGTGGTCTCAATGATCGTCCGCGCATTATTGCCCTGAACAAGATCGATCTCCCCGATGGTCGAGCCATGTCTGACATGGTGATCGAACAATTGCGCGAAGCCGGCTACGAGGTCTATCCAATCTCGGCGGCATCTCGCGAGGGTCTGCGCGAACTTACCTATGCAATGTCGCGATTGGTAGAGCAGGCCCGCGCAGCCGCCCCGGTTGAAGAAGCCACTCGCATCGTTATCCGTCCTCGCGCCTTCAATAACTCGGGCTTTACTCTCGAGAATGGTCGCAACGAAGATGGCGACGAGATATTCATTGTGCGTGGTGAAAAGCCAGAGCGGTGGATGCGTCAAACGGACTTCAATAATGCCGAAGCGATTGGATACCTCGCAGATCGTCTCGCCACCATCGGTGTAGAAAAGGCGCTCTTCGCTAAGGGTGCAAAGCCGGGCGATGAAGTTCAGATTGGTATCGGTGAGGATGCCGTAGCCTTTGATTGGGAGCCGTCGATCGAAGCCGGCGCTGAATTGCTCGGTCCTCGTGGTGCAGATGCACGCATCGATGATGCTGATTACATCCGCAGTCTTTCAGTACGTGTTGAGTCAGAGATTGCGGAGGAATCGGAAGAAGACGATGAGTAGGAGAATCGTCGTCAAAGTTGGTTCCTCCTCGCTCACTGGAGCTGCCGGTGCTCACCTAGATCCCGAAAAAGTAGATTCACTCGTTGATGCGTTGGCGTTTGTGCGCGCTCGCGGAGATGAAGTGCTCTTGGTTTCCTCTGGTGCAATCGCGGCTGGTTTAGCTCCGCTGGCACTTAAGAGCCGTCCGCGTGACCTAGCCACTCAACAGGCCGCCGCCGCAGTGGGGCAGGGTTTACTCGTACATCGATACACGGAATCACTTGCAAGGCATAACCTCAACGGCGCACAAGTACTCCTTACTGCCGAAGATGTGATCCGACGGAGCCATTATCAGAATGCCCAACGCACCATCAATCGTCTTTTGGCGCTCGGAATTGTCCCCATCATTAACGAGAACGACACGGTGGCCACACACGAGATTCGTTTTGGTGATAACGATCGCCTTGCCGCTCTCGTGGCGCACCTGATTCATGCAGACGAACTGATCTTGCTCTCCGATGTCGACGCCCTTTACACCGGTGATCCGAGCGATCCCTTGTCAGAGCGGGTGGCACACGTTTCGTCGATGGTTGAACTTGAGAACATTGATATCTCCGGAAAGGGCAAAGCTGGCGTCGGCACGGGCGGAATGGCGACCAAGATTGAAGCGGCCCGCATTGCTACATCTGCTGGTGTAGATGTGCGACTTACGTCAGCCGCTAACGCTCTTGCACTTCTTCAAGGTGCGCAGATCGGCACGCACTTCTCGGCCTCCACGGCGAAGACGCCCTCACGATTGCTCTGGTTGGCACACGCTTCGTCACCTCGTGGCCGCCTTGTGCTCGATGAAGGCGCAGTTGCTGCAGTCGTGGAACGGCGCCTCTCACTCTTGCCCGCTGGTGTCACTGCTGTGGAGGGGGAATTCTCCGCAGGGGATCCAGTCGACCTTATGAGCCCCGCGGAGGTTGCAGTCGCCCGTGGTCTGGTGGCTTTTGACGCGGAGGAGATTCCCAAAATGCTGGGTAAAACCACGAAGGAATTGGCAGCAACCTTTGGCGCTGAATTTGAGCGTGAACTCGTTCACCGGGATGACCTGGTTCTCCTTTAAACCGTTTCAAAAGTGCCCAGATACCAGTACAGGCCGTAATCTGCCTCTATGCGCATTTCGAGACGCCTCCTGCTGGCCTCACTCCTCACGGCAGGGATCGCACTTGCTTCGGTTAATGCGGCTTCGTCCGCGGTGCGAGCGGATTTGACCCAGCCCACGCAAGGGCTGAACATCAGCGAGAACTGGAACTTTAAAGCATCAGTGCCCTCATTGGTTGCTCTGCCTGAAGACCGCGAGACGCAAGGGATGTACTTCTGCTCCAGTATCGATGATCCCAAGTGCGTGGCCACAAAAAATATCTCGATCACGAGTCATTTGCCTGCCTGCGATTTAACGATCAAGAGTAATTGCATCTCCAGCGTGTATGCCATCGATCCGAGTGGAAAGAAATTTGAAGGAATTTTCCAACTTCGAATACCCGATTCGAGCACCTTGGATTTCTCGGCGATGCCTACGAATAACATTCCTCAAGGTCGGGGGCAAGGTGGGATCTGGAAGATTCCAGGAGTCACTCACGGCGGTGGAAACGAGAATTTCTACGTCACCGCATTACTTAGCGGTGGTATCAGCAAGAAGGCAGATTCTAAGGTGACAACCGAGCAAGCCACCATGGATCGCATCGACGCTGGCATTGTGCCCGTGAACGAGAAACGGGGTAAGTATTCGCCGCAGTTCGGGTCAGACGCCTCCAGCAAGAGCACAGATGGTTCTGTCAACGGAGGATTTGGCAGCGGCAATCTCTCGCAAGAGCCTGATAAAGAATCTTGTGTTATATACGGCCAGGGTTTTTGCGAAATTCCACAAGCATTTCCAGTCGATTATCGCTTCGGGATGTCGATCAAACTCGGGTTGGCTTTACGATCCAGTTGGTTCCACGGTCGGATCTATCGCCCGGACATGACAGTGACATCGGATTCCCAATCAGGTCAGATCATTACGATAGATGCATTGCCAGTTATCGTTCCCTCCGTTTATGAGCGTATTGCAACCAGCGCACTCTCTCCGGAACTCATTGCCTATCTCTCCTCCACTAAGCAATTTGCAATGGGTGGGGGGTATCTCATGCCCGGATCCACTGGGAATGATGCCTTTGACTTAACCAAATTATGGCTTCCGCTGATCAAAGATAAGGCAACGACATCCCAGGGATATTGGGAGTTTCGCACCTTAGACGGCAGCGGGAGTAGTGATCTAGATAGATGTACAAATCAAAGCAACGGTCTGCTTGGGGTGGTCACCACCAACGCTTTGGTCTACAGCGCAGGACCACCGTCGTTTAATAAAGAGAGTGAAACTCTCGATTACAAACTTCTCTCTCCTCACTACACGTCAGAGAGCCAAACTGCGACGGGAACTTATGACTTGTTGATCCGCTCTGACATTGCTCGTTGCATCTACGGTTTCTCGAAAGCACCTATTCAGGCGTCAATTCAAGTGGTGAGTGCAAATGGTGAAAACCAGGTGGCCACCACTCGTATTAACGAGAGTGATGGATGGATCAAGCTATCCGCAGGAGGCTTCACTTTCTCCTCGCCGACCGTCAAGGTCAAGATGACTCAAGAAAAGGTTGCACCCGCAGTAGTGCCTGAGCCGATGGCAACTCCTTCGATGAAAAAGCCAGTCGTAAAGTCGATTACCTGTACGAAGGGCAAGTCCAAGATTGTGGTGAAGGGTGCTGCGCCTAAGTGTCCAGTCGGTTTTAAGAAGGCGAGCTAATTCTTCGCAGAGAGATTGTGGCGCTACCAATGCGTGGGGGCGCTTGCGCAAGGGGGAGGTGGATAAGTGCGTACTTGGTCTAAATGTGCGGGGCTCATTCTTTTAGCTCTGGCTTTCGCTGGTGCCACTATCTCACCGAGTAGCGCAGAGACGCAGATGCTTGAACCGCGTGCAATATTAAAGTTGGTGCCGCCAACGACTGCGAATCACGTGATGATTTACTTCTCTGAAAATCAAGTGAACTTCCGTTCCTTTACCTCTGCTTCTAACGAATCGGGAGAACAACTTCTCTGCACTGAGTCCACAGATTCCAAGTGCGCTCCGACTCTTACGAGTAAGTGGACCCGTTTTGGTGCAGATTCATCCGTTGGAAATTGTGCGGTTGCGCCCGAATCGATTTGCGTGAGTTCGTTTTCGGCCATCGCCGAGGATGGCACTCTCACTGCTGGCACCCCCACGGAACGAATTCATAAGAGCGATGGGGGAGTCCTCTCAACGTATGACGGCAAAACAAATTTAGGTTTTGCAGGTGGATCATCCCCGTGGATATGGAAGATTGGAAGCGGTGATTCTGCGGTTGAGTACCTAATCATCGGCGTGCTGGGGCAGGCCATGATGGTACGTAATGGTGCTTGGGATGTGGCAGATAAGAATTTGCGCTTCGCCATTTTCCCCATTAAACGAGTATTGGGTGAACGCTTTAAAGAATTTGCGCTGGAAGATGGTTGCGTAGCCACAGATAACGGAGTTTGTTACGTTCGCCAGCCCTTTGCTAAGAATTTGCGATTCAAGGTAGCCCTTCGCCTACCGATCTCCATGTCCGGTTGGCTCAACGGGCGCCTTCGCCAACCCAATGCCTACGTCGATGCCTATAACTCGAACTATTCAGATTTGATTGTTGAGGCAGCTCCCACTGAAGAGATTGTTGCCGGAGGTTGGGTTCCAATTGACGCTAAGGCAGATGCACTCATGAAGCGCCGCAATTTTTACGCTTCTGCTGCGGTGAATAACAACAATTATGATGTTCCATCGATTAATCCAGATGACGCAGAAGCGGTAGATACTTTCAATTCTTTTTCTGAAACCCTCGGCGATAAGGCGCTGAGTAATTACCTTTCCTGGCGGCTCAACACTTCATCTCACGTCAATGCACCCCCTATGCCCGCGCCCACGTCTACCCCCGGAGCTATGCCACCGCCCACCGCAGCAAAGTGCTCGGTAGGCACGGGTATTCAAGGGATCGTGGCCACTAATGCGGCGGTGTATGACCCTGGTGCTCCCACTTTTGATGCCGCAACTTCGACTTTAAATTACCGAGTAGCCGCCCCACACTTGGCTAGCGATGGCACCGACAATCTAGGAACGTACGGATTCTCGATGCGTGCCGATCTGATTAAGTGCTACTACGGGCTCGCTACTCTGCCCACCTCGGCATCCGTTTCCATCACCTACGGAACGGGTAGCGAACCGAAAATTTCCACGGTCGATCTCAAAGTGACCAGAGATTGGGTTTACCTCAATGCAAGTAACTTCACATACTCTTCGCCTACATTGAAGGTGAAGTTAGTGGCACCGCCTGCACCCACTCCGGTCGCCACTCCTGCACCTGCGACCCCTGCTCCCGTGGTTGCACCTGCAATGACTCCAGCGGCGACTCCTGCTCCGGTTGTTTCAAAGCCGGTATTGAAATCGATTACCTGCATGAAGGGGAAGACGAAGAAGGTTGTCAAAGCGGTGACTCCGAAGTGTCCGACGGGTTACAAGAAAGTTGCTTAGCCCTTTACGGCGATTTCATGCAGGATTCGGGCCGATTCAACTTCGTCGCTATCAACTAGGTTTGCGCTGAGTTTGACGATGACCGTTTTCTGAATGGGAAGTACCATCACAATTTGCTCGTGCAGCCCGAGCATCATCGAAGTGTTGGCGTACGGATGCCAGATGAATGCTCCGTAGCCCCAATTGTGGTCAAGAGTTTCCATCGGCGCCCATAGCCTTGCAAGCCATTGAGTATCTACTTGTGCCGAAGGTGATAACAGAAGCGTTCCGAGTTTCACGTAATCGCGCGCTGCCGCGTTGTAGCAACAGAAGGCCTTCTCGATTCCGCCGTTCACATCAGTACTCCACGATGCGGCGTACTCAGCACCTAGTGGTTGCCAGAGACGCTCCTGCGCAAGTTGCACGAGGCTCTTTCCGGAGATCTTTCGTAGCACCATGCCCACCATCTGTGTATCGACGCTGCGGTAATCGCCCTTGCTGCCGGGCTCAAAGAGCATCTTTCGATGATTCTTGATGAAGTAATTCATGTCAGTCGTCGCATACATCTGTGCAATAGAGCGCCCCCACCCGGATGGGCCCGATGGATAATCATCAGGAACGTCGATGCCACTACGCATATCGAGGAGGTCTCCGATGGTGATTTTGTCGTACGAGGTACCGGTCTTCCACTCGGGGAGGATGTCGACGAGTAGGTCGCTCTCCTTGAGTTTTCCTTCGGCAATAAATTGCCCTGCAAGAATAGAAGTAATGCTCTTAGAGACAGAGTACGAAGGAAGTTTCTGATCTTTACCTATCCCTGCTGCGTACCACTCATGGGTGAGTTTGCCATCGCGATAGATTAAGAGCGCGTTCGTGGCGGTGGCCTTCAGATACTCATCAAAGGTGACCGTTTTGCCGCGGAAGACCACGGTTTGTGGAAGCGTCTCTTGCGGACCCGCTTGTAATGGCTTCGGAGTTGAGCTCGCTGCAATCGGACTTGAGTTCATGTACTTTGGTGTATCCGTTGCCGCAGCAAAACCTACGCGTGCCACTTGAATCGGGTTGGGGTAACGGAAGCCAGCAAGCACGATCCAGAGCAGTACAAAGATCGTGAGCAGTGCGATGACAGTTCTGCGCAGGAGCCGAACCAAGAACATGGTTACCTTCCGAGAGAGAATTCAGTGGATGAGGTGGAGCGTGCTACCACCTTACCTCTGGAGATCACCACTTTCGGAGGTAGATGATGATTCAGCACTTCGTGTACATCGTCGTGTGAGTGCACGAGCAGATCCGCTACTTCGCCTTCAGTAATTTTCTTAGGTGTTGCACCGATGGCGCGTGATGCGCGTTCGGTAATCATGTCGAAGAGATTCTCCATCCTTGCTCTCGTGTTTGCGCCGAGAATATGAGCAGAGAGGAATGCAATCTCAAGCATGTTGTAGCGACCCCAGGGGTAATAAGGATCTTCAATATCATCGTGGCCAATACCCACAGCCTGTCCCATGTCGAAGAGTTCCAGAGCGCGAAGGTGGAGCGGTCCGGTATGAGGATCGGTGATGAAGCCCATTTGTGCTTGCTCGGCGAGTGCGGCCAATCTGCGGAAGGTCGGTTCTGGATAGAGCGCCATGGCGCGTGCGTGGCAACTCGTCACTTTGCCTTCGAGCCCGAATTCAAGTGCGGCCACTGCGAGCATTTCGCTGGTACGCAAGGTGGCATCGCCGGCATCATCATTGAGCATGGCAAGACGAGTGCCATGCTTTTGTGCCAACTTAGCCATCCGAGTCACATGTTCTTGTGATTGCGCATCTGTGTATTCAATCCACGGAATACCACCTACTACATCGGCGCCCAACTTCATTGCTTCTTGTACTGCTTTAAATTGGTTCATGGCTTCGGTCATTTTAGGACGTCCACAGCTCTCACAAACCTCTTCGTTCTTTACTTTCTTCT
>RGER01000230.1 GCA_009917815.1 Actinomycetota bacterium | reverse complement strand
TTCTTCTCGGTTTTGAGGCTATAGTGCTTATACCGAACTTGCTCGCGCACCTGATCGAGCAAGCGGGTGGACTGCAATGAAGGAGTACCGGGTTTCATGGCCAATTTATACCTGTATGAAATTACTGTATGTGGATCTGCATGCCAAGGCGCAAGCGGCTTGCAGGCTATTCATCTGAAAGATGTATCGACATGGCCCGGATGTATCCACCGGGTTTTGCGGTCTACATTGCGTTAGGCATCACAAGCCAGCCGCGCCTGTACCTGTAAGCTGAGTCAGCCTCCTCTCAACTCTGTTATGCGAATTCAATCAATCAGACTTCGGAACTTCCGATCGTTCGAGGATTCCGGGGATGTTGAACTGAATCAGATAAACGTCCTCATCGGCGCCAACAACTCTGGAAAGTCCTCCGTCTTGCGTGGAATACACATGCTGCAGCATGGAATTGTCAACCCCTTCGCAGACGTGAGAGTTGGCGCAAGTTCAGCAGAGATTGACATTCGACTTACCAAGACAGAAGACTGCGTACCATGGGCAACCGGACCACTTCCGGAGGGAGTGCTGTATCAGGCACGAATCAACTCACCTGACCGAAGAAACGGCAACTTAGATCTAGGGATTCACTGGTCGGGCAAAAGGCAACGAGACGTAGACATGAGGCTTCCAGCGGCTGAGCCACATCACTTCATAGTACCGTTCTTCTCGAAGAGGAAGACAGCTAATTACCAAGAGGACTTTCGAGAAGAGAACGTGCTTCAGATTACGTCTGAAATGGGCAATCTTGCTGCGAAGCTTTCGCGCCTTGCGAACCCACAGTTTCCCGCCCACAAGCAGTATTCAAACGCATGCGAAGCGATACTTGGCTTCGTGGTGACCGCGATTCCTTCACCCAACGGTCAACGTCCAGGCGTCTATCTTCCAGACCTTTCGACTGTACCCATCGATCAAATGGGTGAGGGCGTGCCGAACATCGTCGCGCTCTTGTGCAGCTTGGCAGTTTCGGAGAAGAAGCTCTTCCTAATCGAAGAACCCGAAAACGATCTTCATCCAGTCGCACTTAAGGCGCTACTGGACCTAGTGATCGCTAGCTCGGAGCACAACCAATTCGTAATCTCTACTCACTCGAATATCGTAGTGTCGCACCTCTGCTCACAAGCAAACAGTCATCTACTCCAGGTAACATCTGAACGCGGGGTGCTACCCACACTCGCTAAGATTGCATCCGTGCCGCAAACGCCGGCCGCACGTATCAAGGTACTTCACGAGCTTGGCTACGCGTTCTCGGACTACCATTTGTGGGACGGTTGGCTGATCTTAGAGGAGTCTTCAGCCGAACGGATAATCCGCGAGTACCTAATTCCTTGGTTTGCGCCGAGCCTCAGACGGGTCAAGACGGTGGCTGCAGGCGGTGTTGACGCTGTGGAGCCAGTGTTTGCTGACTTTCATCGACTCACTCTCTACACCCATTTGCAACCTGCGTATGCTGGTCGAACTTGGGTGCGAGTGGACGGGGACGATGCAGGTCGCAAAGTGATCGAGGGGCTGCGCAAGCGGTTCTCCAGCTTTGGCGAAGATGCCTTTGCCTGCTGGAGCAAAGAGCAGTTCGAACACTTCTATCCATCGACTTTCTTCACCGCTGTCACTGAAGCCCTATCGCTTGGCGACAAACGAGACAGGCGAACCGCCAAGTGCAAGCTATTGGGCGAGGTAGTGAATTGGATCGACGCAGACCAAGACAGAGCTCAAGAGGCTTTCGCAGAGTCTGCTAAACCAGTAATTGAGGATCTCCAAGCAATTCAAAGCTCGTTGGTTCAGTTATCGCCCCCGCTCCCTTGAGCCTACGGTGATGCCTGACTCGAACGTTAAAAGACTCGTAATGCGTATCCGTCCAGCCATCCCATCTTGAATGATGTGTTTTAAATGAGCAAGATGGTGTGCACTTAACGATCGTGGACACTTATCTCTTATTCAATGCATTTGACTATGTCAAGATGGGATGGCTGGACGGATACGCCGCAAGTGCAAAATTGGAAGTTGTCGTCTATTTGGAAGTGGGTGATCGGAGTCCTGAAGACCAGGCTTATTACCCTGACGATGACATCAAGGCCGTCATGATGGATGGCAAGTGGTCCTTTCAGCACAAGGACGGCAGGCCGTATTGATAATCTTGCCTTGATACAGGTACCGAAAACTAGTACCATTTTGGCGTGAAGCGAAAACACCAACGCACCCTCGCTCTGTTTTTTGCAAGGCCAACAAGCGCTAATGTTCAGTGGCGCGACATTGAAGCCATGTTTGACGAATTGGGTG
>RGER01000229.1 GCA_009917815.1 Actinomycetota bacterium | reverse complement strand
GCGTCGGTGTAATTCTGACTGTGGGTGCTACAGCAGGTAATGCACACCAACCTGTCCGTGCCGGTTCGACTTCCTCAATCTCGACATGGAAGTTAGATAGCGCGCGACCGCTCTCTAAGAGTCTCACTTGCCCTGGTATCAAAATACCCATCACCTACGAATTGGTTCCTGGCTTTGGTCCGGGGAAGCAAGTGACCGTGCAGTGGTATGACTCAGGCAAGAAAGATGCGAAGCAAACCATGACGGGTGACGCGCTTGGTTGGCACGTAATTGGCCAGGGAAAGAACTTCTACAAGTACGACCAACCGAGCAACGCAGAAACCAATGGCAAGACGTGGCGCATGTTCATAGGTTCTAATAGCGGTGCCGCGGCACGGTGGTGGCATCAGGGAATTCTCGATGCAGATCAGGTTGTCGAGGACGCGTGTGATCAATTCACCGAAGACATTTCATTCGCAAAGAAATCTTTTCGAATTAATGTGAAGTCGATTGCTGTGGTCTTCGTTTCGCGAGCGGGCACCTTCGACGGCCGAGGTGGCACCAATATCAAGTAATTCCGGGCAGCGACAAAGGAGCAATATGCGCATCTGGTCATTCAAGGTAATCGCTACTCTTTCAATCGGTTTACTGGTCGCCTGCGGAGATTCATCTGGAAGCACCCTCACTCAGCTAGATGTGACGAGCAAGCTTCAGGCGTCGGCGATAGGTTGCACCGATGCAAATACAGGTGCAGGCGGCTTCGTTCCAGTCATTAAAGATGGCGAAGAGTACGACGATGGCTCCAAGAGTGTCAGTTGCACAAATGAGGGCGATGGGCGCTCGTACGTGTTCATTTACAAGGATGCCGCGGAAGCGAAGAGCAATATTGATCGTTTATGCGTGAGCGAAGACCTTGTTTATGGGTGGCGCCAGGTTGAAAAGTTCGTCTGGGGCGATAACTGGGTCGGTTATCTCTATGGCGGCGTCGCTACCGAAGAGGATTTAGCCAAAGTGCTCGGTGGAACTGTCGAGAGTTTGATGACTCACTGCACGAAGTAGTCGATTATAGGTTGCTAAAGGGCTCAAGACCTGCGAGTGTGCTTAAATCTTTTACTCGTGAATAATTATATGTGGGAGATTCATCGCTAATTTCTTGAGGCCCCGACGCAGTACATCAGCTCTTCTTCTCTCCTTTGCACTTTTAGTAACTGGCCTCTTTGTGACAACGCCGGCACACGCGACAGTCACGTGGACAACTCACACCCCAGCGATTTATTCGAACTGGAAAGGCGTAACCTCGAGCGCTGATGGAACTCATTTAGCCGCATTCAGAACCAGCGGCAACATTTATACTTCAGCGGACTCGGGGCTGACCTGGGTTGATGCGTCCACCTCTATCGGCTCCACAAAAACGTGGAACGGAATTACATCAAGTAGCGATGGCACACATCTAGCTGCCACCTATACGACCGGTGCCTCAGGTGGTATCTATACCTCAGCAGATTCTGGAGCCACTTGGATCTCTCAGGCTGGTGCACCTAATGACCCACTTGGACCGATTTCATCTAGCGCTGACGGATCACACTTGGTGACGGGCGCACAAAATTCATATGCGAATCGTCTTATCTATACCTCAAGTGATTTTGGTGTTACTTGGGTTTCTAGAACTACATCCGGTGCATCGAATAAGAGGTGGCTCAATATCGCATCCAGTAGTGATGGAAGCAAGCTCGCTGCCACATTCATAGATGCCACTGGCACTGGCGGATTAATGACTTCATCGGATAGCGGTGTGACATGGACCTTGCGAGCAGGCGTTGGAGTCACTTCGTATTTATTCCTAGCGATGAATAGTGATGGCACTCGATTGGTGGTTGGAAAGGTAAATGGAAAAGTACTTATCTCCTCTGACTCAGGTGTTACCTTTACTGAGGTCACAACTTTGGGGGATAAGTTTTGGACTGCAGTGGCTTCAAGTAGCGATGGCACACACCTTGCATTGATTGATGGTGGAGACAGAAGGGCGCCTGGCGCCATCTTGATCTCCTCGGACTCAGGAGCCACATGGACCGATACGCTCGCTGCTACCGGTCAATGGCAGACGATCGCTTATAGTGCAGATGGCCTCCATCTTGCAGCCTCCGATTACGCAAACGGTATCTACACCGCGTCTATTACCCCAGCGACATTTGGAATTACCTATCTTGCTAACGGCGCAACAAGCGGAGCAGTTCCAGTCGACAACGCCACGTACGCAACCGGCGCCGCCATCACGGTTCGCGCCAATACTGGAACCTTGGCAAAGACGGGTTACACCTTCGCGGGATGGAATACGAATGCTGGTGAAACTGGCACCTCTTA
>RGER01000228.1 GCA_009917815.1 Actinomycetota bacterium | reverse complement strand
CGGAAAATCTCCGCCGAAACTGGGGCCGCTCACATGGAGGGGGTCGACCTGTATGAGATCGCACTGGCGGTCCAGCGTGGCGACGCGGTTGTGACCACAAACGTGGTGACTCCGGTGGAGATGCGACACCTGAGGTCGATGGGAAGCGTAACCGTAACGAACATGGGGTGAGCCGTGAACGAAGAACAAGCAACGACGGTTGTTACTCCAGACAACGACATCCGCCTGACGGATCTCGGGAACTCTCGCCTGCTGGTCAAACTTGCGGGGCATGACCTGAGGTGGTGCGGGGCCATGCCGGGAACCGGGTGGATGGTCTGGGACAAGTCCCGGTGGGTTCCGGACGACACTCAGGAGGTAGTGCGGGCGGCAATGGAGGTCCCGGACGCGTGGCGACGCCGCGCGCCCCCGGAGGTGGACGATACGATGGGGATGTCAGAGGAGGAGAGCAAGCGGCAGAAGTGGCGCAAGGCGGTGCTGGCCCATGCGTCGAAAAGCGAGAGCAGCGCGTCAATCTCGGCGATGGTGAAGCTGGCGAGCGCGCATGAAAACATCGCAACCAAGAAGTCGATCTGGGATGCGGACCTGTGGGCGTTCGCTACCCCGGACGCGACGTACAACCTGAAGGACATCAAGAAGCACGCGCCGCGTCGGGACGAGTACATTACCCGTATGGCGCGGTTCGGGGCAGACCCCTACGCGCGCTGTCCGGTCTGGGACGCCTTCCTGCTGTCCATCATGGCTGGGGACGAGGAGATGGTGCGGTTTCTCCAGCGTGCCGTCGGCTACTGCCTCACGGGGAGTATCCAGGAGCAATGCTTGTTTATCGCCTATGGACGGGGCGCCAACGGCAAGAGCACGTTCATGGATATGATCACCTACCTGTTGGGGGATTACGCCACGTCAACGCCGGTTGAGACGTTCATCAACCGCAAGGAAGGCGCGATACCGAATGACCTCGCGGCCCTCGCTGGCGCCCGTCTGGTGACCTGCAACGAGACGGCGGAGGGGGGTGGCCTGGATGAGTCGCTGGTGAAGTTGGTGACCGGCGGCGACCCGATCAGCGCGCGGTTCCTCAACCGGGAGTTTTTCACGTTCGTGCCAGCTTTCAAGCTTTGGATGCTGACAAATCACAAGCCGATCATCAAGGGGACAGATGAGGGTATCTGGCGGCGACTTCGCATGATTCCCTTCACGGTGACCATTCCGAAGGAGGAGCGGGACGAGATGCTTCCCCAGCGACTTCGGGAGGAAGCAACGGGGATAATGCGGTGGGCGCTTGAAGGCTTGAAGGAATGGCGCAGGATCGGACTTTCGCCCCCGTCGAAGGTTTTGGAGGCCACTCAGCAGTACCGGGACGAGATGGATATTCTGAGCGACTTCATCGCCGATTGTTGCGATACGTCCCGCTCGGCACGCGGCGATAACAAGAGGATGTATACGAAGTATTCGGAATGGGCGAAAGAGAACGGTGTTGCACAACGCTCGCACAAATGGTTTAGCCGTGCGCTCGTTGACCGGGGCTTTGAGCAGGAGCCTGGGCGCGGTTCAGGCCGGACGTGGATTGGAATTGAGTTGAAGTAGCTCCGGAGATCAGACCGTTCTACCAAAGAAAAGCGATCCAGCCCGGATCGCTTTTCGCGTTTAGGACACATAGGACACATCCCCGCACATGGAAAAGAGGATGTGTCCTATCTATTCTGGCGTTGAACCGAGAGAATCCGCAGTCAGGACACATAGGACAGATTTTTCGCCATCAGCCGGTTCCGCCCATAGGGGCTATATGCAGAAAACGGTATTTGCATCGTAAACCCGTTATATCTATCATACCTGTATATCTGTCCTATCTGTCCTATGTGTCCTAAGGTAAAGAATAAAGTATATAGATAGAGGATTATTAGAGAGGACAGATCGTAGGACAGATTGCGTTTGTTTCTCGGATGTGTCCTGAAATAATCAAGGTTCTATCGTTGACGGAAACGAAAGACCGCCAAACTATTGGGGTTCTTGCTTGGTTATATCCGCGCACCTGCTGGGTCACGAAAAGACGGCGAAAAATAGTTTCGGATTCCCGTTGACACCATCCGGGGACCTTGGTATCTTTCTGAAACCAGGGCGGACAACAACTGCCGCCCGGAACCGGAGATCCCATGTCCAACCAGACCGTCCGCATCAACACCGCCTCCGACCTCGCCTCCCTCGTTGTCGAGTCCGACACCACCCGCCTTGTGATCTCCATGCCCACCTCCTTCGTGGGCGACCCCAACGAGGGCCGCTACGATGCCGATACCGAAGCATTGTGGGCGGCCATCCAAGCGGATCTGAAGGTGAAGGGATGGG
>RGER01000227.1 GCA_009917815.1 Actinomycetota bacterium | reverse complement strand
TTTACCTGCGCGCATTCCACGTTCTACCAATTCGCTTCGGTCTGCCAGGAAATCGAGTATCTGCGGTGCGTAATTACTCACGAGTGGAAGATCGAGCAATGGAGTACCAAGTCGAGATTGATCGCTCTCTCCCGAAGTGCTTGAAACCAGCACGACACCTTTGATCACTTTTCCAAAAAGTTCCGGATACTTACGAGCTAACGCCAAGATCGACATGCCGCCCATGGAGTGGCCGACCAGGTAAACCTCTTCGGCCGCATACTGCGTAAGCACCGAATGCAAATCTTCGCCGAGCGCATTGATGGAATCGATAGGTTCGTATTCGCTCTCGCCATGTCCGCGTTGGTCATAACGCACTAAACGAGTATCTGGACCAAGGTGTGCCGGAAGATCGCGCCATTGATACCACCAAGAGCGACGATCCAGGGCATACCCATGAGCGAAGATGACAACCTTCTTGGCAAGAGGATCACCCATTGATTCGCTGATGAGTCGAACGCCATCGGAGGCGACCACCACCGATTCATCCACGTCATAGCTTTCACCGCGCCACGGACCATCGACTCTGGGGTCTGCCTTCTTGAGCGAGCGACCGACCATGTATCGCTCTGCTGCTAATCCCACAGCTGCGCCGGCGGCGAGTACACCCATGGTGGCGCCGAGCGTGGCACCTGCTCTTCCCACTTTTGCGATACGACTCATACGTTTGACCCAAAGTACTCGCGCGTCACCCGAGGACCGAGGCGCGTCACGATTTCGTAATTCACCGTTCCACTTGCACTAGCCCATGCATCAACGGTCGGGCCACCTTCACCAAAGAGCACTACCTCGTCGCCGGCTTTCGCAGATGAATCGGGACCTAGATCGATGACAAATTGATCCATACAGATACGTCCCAAGACGGGCGCTTCGTAATCACCCACATTTACTTTGAGAGCATTGGAACCATGACGCGGAACTCCGTCGGCGTAACCCATGGGTACTAATCCCACCTTTGTGGCGTGCTTCGTGATGGCTGTTCCACCGTACGAGACCGCAACTCCGCTGGGCACTTCTTTGACGAGCATCAAACTGGCCACAAGTGTCATAGCGGGAGTGAGGTCGTACTTCGTTGCGCTTCCTAACGTTGTGACATCTGGTGAGAGGCCATACATCACAATGCCGGTTCGCACTAGGTCATAGTGTGAAGAGGGATCGACGAGCGAGGCCGCTGAATTCGCTAAGTGACGCACCTGCGGCTGGATTCCCGCAGCGCTCACGACTTCGAGTGCGTGATCAAAAGAATTCTTCTGCGCAACGTTCGCCGGATGCCCAGGCTCATCAGCGCGCGCAAAGTGCGACCAGATCCCCACCACTTCAATATTTCCACTCTTCATCAATTCGGCCCCGCGTTGGACTAGTTGATCCCATTGCCCAAGCGCGCCAGCGCGAGTCATACCGGTATCTACCTCAAGATGAACACGTGCGCGCTTTCCCAGAATTGATGCCGCTGAGTTAATCTCTTCGAGTAATTCAATAGAACTTGCAGATAGATCCACATGAGCTTCGATGGCGGCGGCGAAATCATCTCCAGGAGGTGTGAGCCAAGAAACGATATGCGGTTTTGTAACACCGCTCCTGCGAAGTTCTAAGCCTTCGGAAAGCAGCGCAGTACCAACCCACTGCGCTCCACCATCTATGGCTGCGCGCGCCACAGGCACTAATCCATGACCATATGCATCGGCTTTCACCACCGCCATAAGCGGAACTTCTACTCGAGCGCGGAGCACTCGAACATTTGAGGAGATTGCGTCCAGGTTGACGCGGGCCACAGCACGCATGTCTCTTACCTTAGCGCGAAAGGAAGTATCTCGATGAGCTCGCTGGCACCTGCCGTAAGACTCTCCCCCGCTTTCCCATGGATAAACGCACCCGCAATCGCACTATTTCGGATTGAACCGGTGCGTGCCATGAGATTTCCAACAATTCCAGCAAGCACATCTCCGGATCCAGCAGTTGCCAGCGCCGCACTCCCCCGCATATTTACTACCGGAATTTCATCCGGGGACACGATCAATGTACGTGGGCCTTTTAATAGCAAGTGGCATCCATACGCACCCACAAAGCGCTGAGCAGATTCCAGCGGATTCGATTGAAGTTGTGCTGAGAAATCAGGGAAATGTGTAGCGAACTCTCCATGATGTGGAGTAATCAGAATATTCTGGCGATACTCGGTTGGTATCTGCTCCAGAAATGGAATAGCACCCGCGTCAAGGAGGAGAATTCCGCCAATCGCAAGATGATCCTTCACTGCCTGCTGTTGAATCGTGGAGAGCGAGAGTAAGCCAGGGCCGGCAACGAG
>RGER01000226.1 GCA_009917815.1 Actinomycetota bacterium | reverse complement strand
GGATGTCTGCTTCGACTTTCCCAATTCAATTGGGTGCGCAGCTTTCATGCCGTTCGTTGAGTTGATCGTCAAATGTGCGGCTGATCCCTCACTCAATATCTGCACCCAAGCCACCGCTTCGAAAACTCCCGCGGTCGTTGTCACTGATCCCTGTAGTGGTGCCGGAGCTACCACTAATGAAACGTGCAAAGGCGCAGTGATTATTGATCGCTCTCCAGGATCGTTCTGTTATAAGAATCCGACTGATGCAAGTTGCACCGTCTCGGGAAGTACCGCTATTAAAGGTGATGCAGCGTGTGCGGTGAACGCCTTTCAAGATGGTTGCAAAGATGCTGCACTTAAGATTGATGGCGACGTGGTCAAAGTGCCCGCAGAAGGGAAAGTGAGCGTCGCAGATAGCATCAAGAAATATCTCGATAAGAACGGCATCGCGCTAGAACCAAAGAGTGTCACCGATGCTTATGGAAATGCTCTTACAAATCGAGATGGTCAAATCATTTATCGCACGATCATCATTACTAGCACGGGCGTTCCAGTGACTGATGCCAACGGTAACGCGATTTATTCAGAACTTGCGAAAGATGATTCGGGTAAAACGTTACTTACCAAGACCACGAAGAAGTCTGCATCTGCTCCTGTGCTTATCTTCAACGTATTAAGCTCGGATGACAAACTTATTCTCGGCCCAGATGGAAAACCGTTAAGTACCAAACCTGCTCTCACAAGCGATGGTTTTGCTCAAGTGGATCGTGATGGCAACGCCATCTTGCTCTCACCCGTTCTCAATTCAAAGGGACAACCGATCATCGGTGTCGATGGTAATCCTCTCTACACCAAACTCATGGTGACCAGTGATGAGGAACCTCTTCTTGATGCCAACGGCAAAGGTGTGATCGCAAAACCACTTCTTAATGGCAACGATAAGCCGATCACCGCGAGCAACGGTGCCATTCTCTATGCGCCACCGATGTATGACCCCAATGGCAAACCCATTGTCGATGCAAAGGGAAATCCAGTTCTTGCTAAGCCCGTCCTCGATGCCAATAACAAAGTGAAACTCGGTGCTGATGGACTCCCACAAGTATCACAACCACTTCTTTCCGCGAGTGGCAGTGTGATCCTGCAGGCAGGAAAACAAATTGCTGTGGGTGCTGCTGGTACGGCGCCGATCAACTCCGCAGGTGAAGTCATCGGGAAGGCAACAAATGCGCTCCTCTCCTATGGTTTCGGCGGCACCATTGTCGACGAGAAGACACGTAACCTCGTCACACCTGACGGCCGTCCACTTATTCTGAGCGCTACCGGCACTCCACTTTTCACCAATGGCACACCGATCACCGATAAGAAAGGCGCGCCAATCCAAATCGGTAAGAGCGGCACAGTTCTTGACTCCACCGGAAAAGCAATCCTCGGTGCAGATGGAAAGGCGCTCATCATTGGCAGCACACAGAGCGCCGGCGCGGTAAAGATCGGAACGCTTACTCTCCTTGGCCCCAACAACAAGCCAGTTCTCCTGGGCCTTAACGGCGCCCTCTTCGATTCCAGCGCCAATGCCTTGGTGAGCGCCGCCGGAAAGCCCCTCTTCCTCGATCCGAAGGCGAAGAAGGTGGTCGATGCTGCGGGTAAAGCTGTAGCGGTGGATAAGAAGGGAAAGTTCGCCGCAAAGAGCCAGCCACTCAAGGTAGAGACCAGTTCAATAACCTCGTAGCATTGAAAGATGGAACGCGATTTTGATGTCCTCGTCGTAGGTTCCGGTTTCGGTGGTTCAGTTGCGGCTCTTCGTTTAACGGAGAAGGGCTATCGCGTTGGTGTGCTCGAGGCGGGTCGTCGATTTCGAGATCAAGACTTTCCCAAGACCTCCTGGCGGCTACGCCGCTTCCTCTTCGCGCCGAAGTTAGGGCTCACAGGTATCCAACGCATTCACGCTCTCCCCGATGTATTGGTGCTCGCAGGTGCTGGGGTGGGTGGTGGTTCGCTCGTCTACGCGAACACTCTCTACGTACCACCTGATACTTATTTCAATGATGCGCAGTGGAAACACATCACCGATTGGAAGCGCGAACTGACGCCGTGGTATGACCAAGCATCACGGATGCTCGGTGTTGCTGAGAATCCATACTTCTCGCCGAGTGATGCTGCGATGAAGGAAGTAGCGGAAGAGATGGGTGTGGGAGATACCTTCCGCATGGCACCACTCGGTGTGCACTTTGGAAAGGGTGCTGGCATCGAAGCAGCGGATCCCTACTTTGGCGGTGTCGGCCCTACACGTCACGGCTGCCATCAGTGCGGTGGTTGCATGACGGGTTGTCGTTTCAATGCAAAGAACACCCTGCCGAAGAATTATCTTGGACTAGCAGAGAAAGCTGGAGC
>RGER01000225.1 GCA_009917815.1 Actinomycetota bacterium | reverse complement strand
CTGAGCCTCCTGCTGAGCCTCCTGCTGAGCCTCCGCCTCCGAAGCCGCCTCGCGCGCCGGTGAGCGCAGCCACTGGTAGGGCACCTTTACTCACCGTCGAGGGAGTGATGGTCCCGTCGTTACCCGTACTTCCCAGAACGGTGACCGCATCGCCCACTTTCAGTGCCGCAATTTTCTCCGACGTGGTGTTCGTGACAGGAGTTGTGGTACTCGCTTTCACCACAATTGCCTGCCCATCAGCGCCACGGAGATAAATAGTGGTTCCATCGATCTTGGTGATGGTGCCAACGGTTGCGCCGCCACCGAAACCTCCGCCACCGAATACGCCATTTGCGCTAGCTCCGCGGTTGCGTCGTCCATTTCCGCCGCCAAATGCCGCTCCAGCGCTCGAAGCAGAGGTTCCCGCAAGATTTCGAAGTGTGGCGCCGCCGGCAGTCACCGTCGTGGAACTTGACTGCTGTTGCGAGTACCAGACACCGGTTGCCGCCCCACCCACAAAGAGCAGAAGCGCCCCTAACGCGCGTGTGTACTTATTCACCCAGCGATAACTACCTTTCGCTAATTCTTCACCGAGATTGTCCTCAGCAGGGGAAGCGAAAATGTCAAATTCTTCACTCATGACGAAGTGCCTCGATCGGTCGTAGGGATGCTGCGCGACTTGCTGGGTAACCTCCGAAGAAGAGTCCGATCAGGACACTCACTCCGAAGGCCAGAAAAACTGAAGATGGCACGATGACAGGCTTTACACCCACGATGGTGAAGTGTGATCCGACGAAGCCGGCAATCACGCCAAGCACGCCACCAAGGAGAGAGAGGATGGTGGCCTCAATGAGGAATTGCCCAAGAATGGCGCTTCTCGGCGCACCAATCGCTTTTCGAATACCAATTTCACGCGTGCGTTCAACCACTGTGACCAACATGATGTTCGTGATACCAATCCCGCCGACGAGCAAGGAGATTGCGGCTACCGCAGCAAGGAGAACGGTGAAGACTTGATTAGTATCCGTCGTTGTTTGTAAGAGGCTGGCCTGATTAAGTAAACGATAATCTCGAGTTGCATCGCTCTTCACTAAGTGCCGAGGATCGAGAATCGCTTGAATTTCGTTCTGTGCAAGATCCTGAACTGTTGCCGACTTTGCCTGCACGATAATCGACGAGAGAGATTGATAGCCTGTAAGCGTGCGCTGCACCGCCGTTACTGGAGCAATCAACAAACTATCGCCGTCTTGGAAACCGTTGGAGCCCTTGGTATCGGCCACCCCCACGACCGTAAATGGAATCCCTCCGCATTGGATCACCTTGGAGATGGGAGAGTCAGTGCCGAAGAGCTCAGTCGCGGTTGTCTTGCCAATTACGGCAACTCTGCGTCCCTCGGTAACGTCATCATTCGTGAAGTAGGTGCCAATATGAACCGGTGTATTACTCGCTTCAAAGTACGCCGGCCATGTTCCAGAGAAAGTGGAAGGCGAGGAGCTCTCCGCACCATTAGTACACGTGACTCCACTTGCATTTGCTATCGGAGCGGCTTGCTTGATGTGCGGCGCCTTAATTGGATCAACGAGCGCGATCGCATCAGCAACCGTAAGTGGCTTTGTTGCACCTTGTCGATTCCTGGCCGCCGGTCCGAAACCACCACCCCCGCGTTGCACGGTGATGGTGTTGGTTCCCAATTTTTCAATGCTCGCAGAGATCGCCTTACTTGAACCGTTGCCGACAGCAGTCAGCACGATTACGGACCCCACTCCGATGAGAATTCCCAAAGTGGTGAGGGCCGAACGCAACCCATTCGCAACCAAACCTCTGATCGCAAAACGAATGATCTCAAAAATATTCATGCGCTCTTCTTCGAGTTGAGAAAATCTTCAATAATTTTTCCATCTCGCATACGAATAATACGTTTTGCACGGGCCGCAACATCGTTCTCGTGAGTAATCACGACAACCGTACGTCCAGCCTCATTGATCTGATCAAAAAGGTCGAGTAAATCTACTGTCGACTTCGAATCAAGCGCGCCGGTAGGTTCATCGGCGAGCAAAAGCGCAGGGCGGGTTACTAACGCCCGTGCCACCGCCGCGCGTTGCTGCTGTCCTCCAGAGAGTTCAGTCGGCTCGTGATTAACTCGATCAGAAAGCCCCACTAGCTCCAACGCTTTGAGCGCCCGCATTCTTCGCTCTTTCAATTTGATTCCCTGATAGGCAAGTGGCAATTCCACATTAGCAAGCGCCGACGTACGCGGTACCAGGTTAAAGGACTGAAAAATAAAGCCGATCTTTCTTCCGCGCACGATTGAAAGTTCATTCTCGCCCAAGGAGGAAACATCGATTCCATCGAGAAAGTACTCACCCGAAGTAACATTATCGAGCGCACCCATGATGTTCATCAACGTAGATTTTCCGGAAC
>RGER01000224.1 GCA_009917815.1 Actinomycetota bacterium | reverse complement strand
GACTGAGTACTCACTCTCGATTGATAATCTCTTCATTTTCATCATTATCTTTGGCGCACTTAAATTACCCAAAGAGAGAGAACAAGCCGCTCTCATGGCGGGTATCGCCCTTGCGCTCTTCTTCCGCGCCATTTTCATTGGCATTGGTGCGTTTGTGATTCACAAGTTTGTCGCAGTCTTCTTCCTCTTCGGCGCATTCCTCCTCTACACGGCATTCCATCTCGGAAAAGGTGGTGGCGGCGACGAGGATTGGCATGAGGGAAGAGTGCTCGGTTACTTCAAGAAGAAGGGGCTCTCACCATTCGGGCTCTCGATTATCGCTCTAGGGATAACCGACGTGCTCTTCGCGGTTGATTCGATTCCAGCGATTTTTGGGCTGACGCGCGAAGCATTCATCGTCTTTACTGCGAATGCCTTTGCCTTGCTGGGCTTGCGCCAGTTGTACTTTCTACTCGGCGCACTGGCGAGCCGGTTGGTTTATCTATCCAAAGGTCTGGCGGTTATCTTGGCCTTTATTGGCTTGAAACTGATTCTTGAAGCAGCACACGGAGTTCATTGGACACATATTGGTTCAGTGGAGTTGCCTGAGATTGGTACCAACTTCAGTTTGATCTTCATCGTTAGCGTCTTGGCAGTAACGACCGTGGCTAGCGTGGTTAAGACGCGCCGGTCTGGAGATTAGTTCATGAATCACGACCGGCTGATTGTCCGCGGGGCACGAGAGCATAATCTCAAAGATGTATCCCTCGATCTACCACGTAATGCGCTGATCGTTTTTACCGGGCTTTCAGGTTCAGGTAAATCAAGTCTTGCTTTCGACACGATTTTCGCCGAGGGCCAACGTCGCTATGTGGAATCTCTCAGCTCTTATGCGCGCCAATTCCTTGGGCAAATGGATAAACCCGATGTCGATTTCATTGAAGGACTATCGCCTGCCGTTTCGATCGATCAAAAATCTACCAACCGAAATCCTCGATCAACGGTAGGAACGATCACGGAAGTGTATGACTATTTGCGTCTTCTCTTCGCCCGTGCGGGACGGCCGCATTGTCCGAAGTGTGGTGATCCGGTAGCCCGACAATCTCCGCAGAATATTGTCGACCAAATATTGGCCCTTGACGATGGCGTGCGCTTTCAGGTGCTCGCTCCCGTGGTTCGAGGTCGCAAAGGTGAGTTCCTTGACCTCTTCAAAGAGTTGGGACTCAAGGGCTATTCGCGCGCACGAGTGGATGGCGAAGTCTTTGCCCTTGAAGATGTTCCCAAATTAAAGAAACAAGAGAAACACACCATCGAGGTTGTGGTTGATCGGCTGGCGGTAAAACCGAACGCAAAGCAACGGCTCACCGACTCTGTCGAGACCGCGCTCGTCCTGGGCTCTGGATTAGTCACCCTTGAGTTCGTTGATCTTTCTGGTCCTGACAAAGAGCGCACCTTCAGCGAGCATCTTGCCTGCCATAAGTGTGATCTCTCTTTCGAGGAACTCGAGCCACGATCGTTCTCCTTCAATTCACCCTTCGGCGCGTGTCCTGATTGCACAGGTTTAGGGAATCGACTTGAAGTGGATCCTGAATTGGTGATTCCGGATGACGATCTCAGTATCAATGATGGAGCGATCGCCCCTTGGTCGATTGGCACGAGCAGCGAATACTTCTTACGCCTTCTCGATGCGCTCACTGAGGAAGTTAAATTCTCGCTGGACACCCCCTGGAAGAAGATCTCGGCGAAAGCCAAGGATGCCATCCTCAACGGCTGGGAGTACGAAGTCTCCGTCAAATTTAAGAATCGATATGGACGCACC
Organism: Actinomycetota bacterium; assembly: GCA_009917815.1. GTDB lineage: Bacteria > Actinomycetota > Actinomycetes > Nanopelagicales > Nanopelagicaceae. Next base: position 602 of record RGER01000224.1, on the reverse strand, counting down.
AGGCAGTACACCACTGGATTCGAAGGAGTCTTGCCCTTTCTGGAGCGCAAGCACGGTGAAACCGAGTCCGAGTGGAGTCGCGATCGATACGAGCAATTTATGCGCGAAGTTCCCTGTCCTACGTGTAAAGGTGCCCGACTTAAGCCGGAAGTTCTTGCCGTCACTCTGGGAAATAGGTCCATAGCGCAAGTCTGCGAACTCACGATTCGTGAAGCTGACTCATTCCTTTCGAAGTTACACCTCAATAATCGCGAGAAGCAGATTGCTGAACGCGTTCTCAAGGAGGTGCACGCACGCCTTGGTTTCTTGCTCGATGTGGGTCTCGATTATCTCTCACTCGATCGTCCTGCGGGAACGCTCTCAGGTGGCGAGGCACAGCGCATTCGTCTGGCAACTCAGATCGGTTCAGGGCTAGTGGGTGTTTTATACGTCCTTGATGAACCGAGTATCGGACTTCACCAGCGGGATAACCGAAGATTAATTGAAACTCTGACTCGTCTGCGCAACCTCGGAAATACTCTGATTGTGGTTGAGCATGACGAAGACACTATTCGATCAGCGGACTGGATCGTCGATATCGGTCCTGGTGCAGGTGAACATGG
>RGER01000223.1 GCA_009917815.1 Actinomycetota bacterium | reverse complement strand
CGGGTGGAAATATCGTCACCAGTGCAACCGGCATTATTCAGATTGCCCTCACGGGTGCTAATGGTGCAACTCTCGCTGGAACAGTGACTGCAAACTTGGTGAGTGGCACCGCTACCTTTACCGATTTGGCGCTGACTGGTCCAGGAAATATCAATTACACGTTGACTTATACAACGTCAGGTTTTGCAGCTAGTACCGAGAGCGTGCGACTGGCATCAGGTGCTGCGCATCACATTGCGCTCACACGTAGCGCCTCCGGCTTCTACAACGGTTCGGCCTTTGCGACACAACCACAGATCACGGTCTATGACCGCACCAATAACGTTATTCCTACCTTTACTGGGAATGTGGTGGCTTCGGTCTCTTCCGGTGGTTCACTCGTCGGTTTCACCACGATCGCTGCGGTTGCTGGTGTGGCCAACTTTACTAACCTCGGTATTACGGGCACGGCGGGTACCAACTACGTTGTCACCTTCACATCAGGTGCCATCACTCCAGTGACGCAATCGGTCACAGTAGAAGCTGGCGCAGGTCTTACGCCTACTACCGGCATCGTCACTTCCACGCCTGATGGCTTTACTTTCCAGATCGCTAACTTCACCAATCTCTTCCGCTGGGATCTTCGCATCTCGGCCGGCACGGTCAACGCTAACTTGGCATTGAGCCCGACTGGCTTAGTCACTGTTACAGGCGTGCCTACTGGTGCGAACGCGACGGTGACAATCGCTACCTCTCGCTCTGGCTACCAATCAGGGACAGCGAGCGTGCTCGGCTCTGCGCTGCAACCTGCTATTCGTGCAGCCTTCGGTACGTTGATTCAAACTGCGACGGGCTTTAAGTCGCAGATTCTTAACTACGACTCTTCCTACAACTGGAGCGTCTCGGCAAGTAATGGCGCCACCGCTTCAGTATCTTCTGCAGGTTTGGTTACCGTCACGGGTCTGGCTGCAGGCGCTACCAGTGTGGCTACTGTCACCTCATCACGAGCAAGTTATGCCACCATCTCTTCGCAAATTTCCGGCGCCTCGGCTGGCACTGGCGGCACGATTCCCACCGACGTGAGCGCTAACTTGGCAACCGGCAAGACCATTACTCCGGTCTGTGGCGGCGCCAACTCCACTCTTGAAGGTGTTGCAAACCTCAACGATCTCCGCTCATCCACGAAGTACCTCTGCTTCCTCACCGCTGATCGCAGCAACACTTCATACACTCGCAATAGCGCCGGATTTGTCGTGACTGGCATGACGAATTCGATCGTGACCGGAATTCAATTCACCTCGGGCGATGCTGATATCTCTCGCGACCCGATGGTCTTCTCGCTCTATGGTTGCAACGCGGATGGTTCGGTCTGCAAGACGTTGGTGACCAACGGACGAACGGGACTTGGCGAGACTCGCAATACCGCGGGTAGTACGCAAAGCTTCCGCAACACTGCAGGGTACGCCTCGATCATGGTCCTCTTCGGATCGCTCCGTAACACCTGGACTGACGCCATGCAGCTTGGTGAAATTACCCTCACGGGTGCGGCAAGCCAAGCTAGCGCACTTGTTCCTGCCTTCGGTGCGCTCACCCCGACGGCTTCCGGTTTCGACGTCGCCATTACCAACTTCGATTCGCGTCTTAATTGGACAGGCACTGCACCCGCGGGCGTGGGCGTCTCGGTGAGCAGTACTGGTATCGCGCGCATCACAGGCATCCGCCCCGGAGAGACCGCCACAGTCTCAATTTCATCGGCTGGCGTCGATCGCGCTACGGGTACGGCCTCGATCACCGGAGGATCACTCCTCGGAGCGTTGATTCCAGTACTGGGAAGTACTACGCCCACAGGTGATGGCTTCACTGCAGTGATTACTAATTACTCCGCCACCTATGGCTGGAGCGCATCAGTTGATACTGGCACTGCATCCATCACACCTGTGAACTCTTCAACCGCGACTCTGACGGTTGCTGGACAAACTTCCGGCGGATCAGTATTTACTCGCGTGACGACGACTCGTAGTGGTTATGCAGACGGCATCGCTTACATCCGCTCAACCACCAATAATCCAGGATTGATGCCGCTCTTCGGTGCATCGGTTCAAACTCTTAATGGATTCCGCGTACAGCTCACTAATTACGATCCGGTCTACAACTGGGCCGTCAGTACCACGGCGGGAATTGCATCTATCTCGGCCACCGGTCTGGTGACCGTTGCCGGAATGGCTGCTGGTGCCACGGCGATCGTCTCGGTCACCTCATCGCGCGAGGGATACTTCGATGTAGTCGGCACTACTAAGGGCTTTGCGGCAGTCGGCGCTGCTGTGACACCACAATTTGGATTTACAAAGTCGACTTCAACGGGCTTCACCGTGCAGATCACTAACTTCGATACGGGCTTTGCCTGGACCGGCGTAGGCACGAATGGTGAGACGGTCACTATTAGTGCCACCG
>RGER01000222.1 GCA_009917815.1 Actinomycetota bacterium | reverse complement strand
ATTTGGAATAAGTAAATGGGCTCCAAGCTCTCCGTCCCCGTATCTGCTTCCGATTGGGACAGCTTAGCCACAGAAGCCGAACGTCTTAAGACATCTCTTACACAGTTATTGGAGTCGGTCGTGGCAGGTGAAGACTGCCTCCAGCGTTTTAATACTATACATACTCAATGGGTTTGTGTAAAAGGATGTTTGATTGCTTGTCTAACACTCGCCATGAATGACGAAAGGTCTGTGTGGTTGAATGACATCACCAACAAAATGTCCGAGATGTCTTCCAGATTTCATACAATTCGTCGCTTGGGGTTGGCTCCTGTGGAGGAAGATGGCATAGAGTCTTTACTCTCATAAGCCAGCATTTACGTGAAGACTCTGCATCAGAGGATTTCTCTCCGTCTGAGAAATGATCTCGCGCTGGTTCCGTTCCATGGACACATCCAGGCGAGGCGGGGCGCGATACTTCACCCGACCAATATCCGCCGCCCCAGGGCCGAAATCTATGGAACGGCCTATTGCTAGAGCACGGTCATTTATAATGTCCGTGTCCAGCTTGCGAGAGCTCACATTCGGCTCATCGCCCTTGAAAATCTGGATATTGCCACCCCCTAGTGCAGGGCGTTTCGCCACCATCTGCTTATTCGGATTCGTGCGCATATTGTACGCGGATATGTGGCTCGTATGGCGCTCATGGGCTGCCTTCGGTCCTCCCGTATAGGCCGACTTCGCTGAGATCTGTGCCTTCTGGGTAACGCGCGCGATATCGGCGGGGTCATAGACCTTCAGGCGCGTGGGAATATCGGCTGGCGCCGCGCCGCCGAAATAGTCCATGCGTATAGTGCCCTCCTTTACTGTCGTGCGCGCAACATCACTGGGGTCCCACACGGTAATCGCAGGAGCCGAGTTCGCATAGCCCGTGGCCACGCCTGCCTGGTGAATATTGCCAATCGTCTCTCCACGACGCGTCGGGCGCGACTCGTCTTCGTAGTGCGTCGTCACCGCTCCCGCCTCGGCCGGCGACAAGTTGAGTCCTTGGCTCCTGTCACCCGTGAAATAGCGCTCATTCGGGCGAATCTCAAAGCCCTCCTTGCCATAGTCATCTTGGGCTCCCTGCTTCATGTACGTGGTGCCATCGGCGTTACGGTAACCAGCACCCGCGTATTGCTGGTGCGCGGGCGTCTTATAGCTTCCCACCACGTAGTTCATGCCAAACTCCTGGCTTCCACCAGGACCCTTATACTCCACACTCGTGTCCTCGCGCGCCGTGTGGGGCATCACTTGAATGGGGCGCACCGTCTCCTTCTGATACGCACCCTGTCCACCAGGACCGAAGCGCTCGCCCGTCTCATCCACATAGAAGGTATCAGGGCGGTACTTGCGCACCTCACCAGGGTTGTCCATCGCCTTGCCAACGAACTGCTGACCAGGTACAACGGGAATATTGTATGTTTCCTTCGGATTTGTCAGTACACGCAGATCCTCCGTCTTGCGAATATTCTTCATCATCAGCTCATTCACCTCCAATTGCTGGAAACCGCCCTTGCCCGTGGAGCTGAATCCCTCGCCAACACCAGGGGCCACCTTCACAGGCTCAAAGGGGCGCTCTCCCGCGCGGTTCCTCGGGTCATTTATGCGACTCTGGATAAACTTGGATGCATCTTCCAGGCCATACACATTACCAAAAGGCTGGGTGGTATTGTCAAACATCTGCTCCACCTCCTTCTTGCGAATATCCGTAGATCCAGAGCCTGTGTAACGATCTAGACGGCCCGTATTTGCATCGGCGCCCACATTCTGGCGCACTCGGCTACCGAAAAAGGGTTGCATATTGTTGTGTACAAAATCGCTCGTATTCATTGTCTGGCCTGTGAGCAAGCTTGTTATCTTGTCGCCGTCAATGTAATTCGGGTTCTCCTCTATACCCCCAGCATTCATCATCACATCGGGAGTGGCCGTGGCAATAGGAGCCGGCGTGGCAAAAGCAAAGGCACTGGAGCTGAGAACCGAGGGGTGTTGTATAGAAAGTCTTCCGCCCGGAGAAGGCACTGGCTCAGAAGGAAACGGCGTTCTGCCAATGAGGTCGTTGTATTTCAAATCTAGTTCGGGATTCGAGCCACGCACACTCGTCTTCGTGCTAGCCTTTGCAGGGTCGGGAGACCCTACAAATGCCTCTTTGGTCCCTATCGCATTTCTTACGATGGGATTGGATCCCCTGGAATTCGTAGGATATACCGGTGTAGGCGACGCATGTTTTGCCAGGAGGAATCCTGCGCCACCTAGAAGTGCTAAGGCGGCCAATTCCATACTACAAGTGATTATTAAACTTATTTGGACGCCTTGCACCGCTCCTTGTCAATCAAGCGAGAAGGAATGAAGAAATCAAAGGGCGTTTCAAAGACGGCTTGAGGATTGTGAAAAAGGGGTTGCCAGCGATTCC
>RGER01000221.1 GCA_009917815.1 Actinomycetota bacterium | reverse complement strand
TCACAATAATGACATCGCCACGTTTGAGAGTCTCTAGCGAACGTGCCACTTCCGCACGTCTTGCCTGGGAACCACGTTTTGTGAGTTCCTGCTCGCGACGCTTGATGGAACTTCGTAGATCTGCGTATTCCGAAAAGTCGCCCAGATGACATTGCATGGACTTCTCGAAGCCGCGGATACCCTCTTCATGTCGTTGAATATTTCTCGCAATCCCGACGACAGATTTATCGGCCTGGAACTGTGCGAAGGAGGTTTCTAGAGAGTTTCGCGCACGGTCGCGACCCAACCGCTCAATCAGATTTATAGACATATTGTACGTAGGCTGGAATGCGGAGCGCAGTGGATACGTTCTTGTTGACGCCAGGCCAGCAATGCTCTTTCCATCTTGTCCCTCTGCCCACAGCACTACTGCATGTCCCTCGACGTCGATTCCTCGACGTCCTGCCCGACCGGTAAGTTGGGTAAATTCACCCGGTGAGATGTCGACGTGTCCTTCACCGTTCCACTTGACCAGTCGTTCGAGCACTACCGACTTTGCCGGCATATTAATTCCTAGTGCCAAAGTTTCAGTTGCAAATACAACTTTGATGAGACCTTGTTGGAAGAGCTCTTCGACAGTTTCCTTGAAAATTGGTATCAATCCCGCGTGATGGGCGGCGACTCCGCGTTCTAGCGCGTCTTGCCATTCAAGAAAGCCGAGAATACCTAGGTCCTCAGGAGGGAGGCCAGCGCACTTATCTTGTATGACGTTACGAATTCTGGAACGTTCTTCTTGCGTCGTTAACTTGATTCCGGAATTCAGAATTTGACGAACTGCGGCCTCGCAACCGGCGCGCGAGAAGATGAATGTAATTCCTGGTAGCAACCCTTCGGCTTCTAAAAGAGCTACAACTTCGCTGCGAGAGGGAGTGTATGCCCGCCTGAAGCCTTTTGCGCTGCCTCGTTGCGCATTACGCCCAGCTCGAACAAGTTCACGATTGACCTCCCCGTCTTCTTCGAAAAGGTTGTATAACGTGTTTCCCACCATCACGTGCTGCCAGAGGGGCACGGGACGCGTTTCGCTGACAATGGTTTCGGTGCGGCCACGAACAGACTCAATCCATTCGCCGAATTCTTCAGCATTAGAAACCGTCGCAGATAATGACACAACGGTTACCTGCTCTGGGAGGTGAATGATGACTTCCTCCCACACAGGTCCGCGAAACTTATCTCCTAGATAGTGAACTTCGTCGAGTACTACATACTCAAGGTCGTCTAACGTGCTCGAGCCCGCGTAGATCATGTTTCGCAGAACTTCAGTAGTCATCACAACTATTGGAGCCTCGCCATTGATCGAAAGGTCCCCAGTCAGCAACCCGACATTATCGTTTCCATATGTTTCAACAAATTCAGCGTACTTTTGATTTGAGAGAGCCTTTATCGGTGTGGTGTAAAAACACTTCATGCCATGCTCCATAGCGAGAAAGGCGGCGAACTCCCCCACGATGGTCTTACCGGCGCCCGTGGGCGCCGCGACTAATACGGCACGGCCTTGTTCAAGTGAGATACACGAGTCCGCTTGGAAATCATCTAATTCAAAATCATACCTTTTGCGAAATCGGCCAAAGAGTGTGCTCTCTACATGTGCTCGTCTTTTCGCAGCCGCGTACTTCTCCGATGGGGATGTCATCCTGCACGCAAAATCGTGAGCGCAGCGGGAGCCACTCGAGCGTCGATAGGCAGCGCTCCCATGCGTTCGCCATCTGCATACCCGATCGTGGGTGCATTTATGAGAACATGCGCTGCACGATGAATCTCGACAGCAGGGTGTCCGATGTGGAGGCCTTTGTAAACTTTCGGAAAAACCTTAAGAAATTCGATCTTGGTTACAGCATTGAGAATCATGACGTCGAAGAGTCCATCTGACAGCGATGCGTTTGGACAGACCATCATTCCGCCGCCGTAGGAGGGCGAGTTGGCCACCGCGACAAGCATCGCCTCGCGCTGCAACTCCACTCCATCGAGGCTGATGGAGAAAGGTACGGGTGAAAATCTTGGGAGTTCCTGGAGGATGGCGACGTTGTATCGCATGGGACCTTTCGGCCACCTGAGTGAATTGGCTCGTTCATTCACCATAGAGTCAAAACCAGACGAGAGGATGGCACCAAAGTAGCGCTCCTCGAGTTGACCCAAGTCGATCCGATCTTCTACAAGCGGAGAGTTCAGATATGTAAGTGGATGCTTTGCATGGACTCCAAGCGCACGAGCAAAGTCGTTTCCAGTACCAGCAGGAATGGGAAGCAACGAAAGGTGATGTTTCACGCACCCCTGTATTGCTGCATGAATCAATCCATCACCTCCGCAAGCCGCAATCACCGTGCAACCAGCCTCAACAGCCCCATCAATAGCCGCCAATGTGTCCTCGTACGACTTTGATTGGTGAGAAATCTTCGGCTTCAAGACCTCGGCAGCTTCGAGAC
>RGER01000023.1 GCA_009917815.1 Actinomycetota bacterium | reverse complement strand
ATTCGCGGTCAATGATCAAGAGAAGCCAATTGGTGTAGATGCTGGTTACGCTACGTACCTCTTCTTCATCACCGGTGGCCTCAACAACATGGACAATTACTCCAACAAGGTTGTTGACGACACTTACAAGGCCATTGCCACTGAAGCAGATGCCACTAAGCGCAACGCTGGCTTAGCAGTTATTCAGGAAGAATTGGCCAAGGATGTCGCATGGGTACCTGTTGTCGAGTTCGCCACGCAGTGGGCATACTCGTCAAAGCTCTCAGGTATCACGTGGCACCCAGATAACTGCGTACGTTTCTTCGATCTTAAGATCTAGAAAACGTTCATAGCAGTTTTCAATAGTTAAGGAGATCAGCGGTGCGAAGGTACGTATTACGAAGGCTGGCAGTAGGTGTGCTCCAAGCTTTGGGGATCACCATTGCAGTGTTCTTCGTAATACGTGCCTTGCCCGCTGATCCCGTTTCAAGAATTGTGGGAATGAATCCCACAGAAGATTCAATTAGACAGGCAAGGCACGCGCTCGGGCTCGATATGAGTCTCTTCCAGCAATTACTCACCTTCTTAGGTTTCCACGGCGATGGCGTCTTCACGGGATCCCTGGGGACCTCCTGGGTTTCTGGATCAACTGTGCTTTCAGAAATTGCCATCACTTTGCCCACAACTATTCAATTGATTGTCACTTCTTTCATCGTGGCGCTTGTTGTAGCCATTCCTATTGGAATGGCTACCGCCAGGCGCCCAGGCGGGAAGTTGGATAAAGGCGTATTTGGTTACGGCCTCTTTGCCGGCGCGCAGCCGGAGTTTTGGTGGGGTTTGATTTTCATCTTCGTCTTCTACTTCAAAATGGGAATTGCACCTGCTCCATTGGGACTCCTTGATCCAGAACTCACTGCGCCAAAGTCGGTTACTAATTTTGTGCTTATTGATTCATTGATTGCCGGCGATTTCACAGCTTTCAAGAGCGCGCTAGGACATTTGGTATTGCCAGTTCTCACACTTTCCTTCCTCCTGGTTGGCCCTCTTCTTAAAATGACCCAACAGAGCATGTCACGTGTCCTGTCGAGTGAATTTATTCTCTACCAACAAGCCTCAGGGTTAGAAAAGAAGTCGATCGGACGTTCTACGCTTCGTTCAGCACTTGCTCCGATCATTACTCTGACTGGAATTCTCTTTGGGTTCATGCTCAGCGGTGCCGTTCTGGTCGAGTCAGTCTTCTCACTCAATGGGCTTGGTCAATATGCTGTGGCAGCGGTGCTTAATCTTGATTTCCCCGCGGTACAAGGTGTCATCCTGGTCATCTCAGTAATTTCGCTCTTTGTATATTTGGGACTTGATCTTTTACTTGCCAAGATCGATCCAAGAATCTTGGTGAAATGATGCGCAAGCGAAAGATTGACCCACTTTTATTAATTGGCTTAATCATCATCGCCGGTTCACTTTTCTTGGCGATCTTTGGAAATTCCTTAGCGCCTTACGATCCTCAAGAACCCGTCGGTGATTTCTCAATGCCTCCTTCGGCCGATCACTGGTTTGGTACCGATGGCTCGGGTCTCGATGTCTTTAGTCGGGTATTGGCTGCCCCACGGGTAGACGTTGCGATTGCGGTAACTGCCGCCATAGTTTCCGCCGTTTTGGGCACTGGTGTTGGTCTTTACGCAGGGTATTTCACGGGTCGTTTCTCAGAAATTGTGATGCGCGTTTCCGACATTCTTCAGTCGTTTCCAGTTTTCATTCTTGCGATGGTGCTGGTGACGCTTACGGGAAGAAATGTCGTCAACCTAATTTTTGTCTTAGCCTTTCTCTATACGCCTATCTTTGTAAGGCTAACGCGAAGTGAAGTAGTGACGCAGCGAACGCGAACGTACGTGGAAGCGGCCCGAGCGACGGGTAACTCAGAATTTCAAATCGCAACGCGCCACGTTCTCAGAAACTCTTTAGCACCATCACTCGTTCAACTTTCGGTCACAGTGGGCTTTGGAATCTTGCTGACTTCTGGATTAAGTTTCGTGGGTGCAGGCGTGCGGCCCCCGACACCTGAGTGGGGAATCATGATTGCCTCGGGTGCGCCAAACATCATTCTTAATGAATGGTGGACATCCATTTTTCCTGGAATTGCAATTTCTATCACGGTTTTTGGATACGCAGCTGCAGGAAATGCCATCGAACGTTGGGCTCGAAAATAATGACGCCACCAGAAGCACTTCTAAGTGCACGCGCCTTGACGGTTAAATATCCCTACGGTGACGTGCAGAATGTAGTAATCAATGAGTTAGATCTCGATCTATACCCCGGTCAAATAGTTGGGCTGCTCGGTGAGAGCGGATCCGGGAAATCATCCTTAGCGCTTGCGTTGATGGGGCTGGCTCGCCACCCAGGCATCGTGAGCGGTGAAGTCAATTTCCGTGGAAAGAATCTGTTGAAGATGGACGATGAGGAGTTACGACAGATTCGGGGTAATTCAATCGGACTCATCACTCAGAAGCCGCGACAGGCGCTCGACCCACTGGTCAATGTAGGCAAGCAGATCTCTCGCGTATATCGGGCTCATTCACAGGCATCAAAGGCCGACGCACAAGTGCGCGCCGTGGAGCTGCTTCGATCTGTTGGTATTAATGATGCCGAACGACGCGTCAATGCGTTTCCGCATGAACTCTCCGGCGGAATGGCACAGCGTGCCCTCATTTCCATGGCACTCAGCGTTGAGCCCGATCTACTCATCGCTGATGAGCCGACGAGTGGTCTCGACGTAACTATCCAGGCCCAGTTCTTAGATCGCATGTGGGAACGCGCACGTGACGCAAATATCGCCGTCTTAATTGTGACGCAGGATCTCGGAATCGTTGCTAACTATTGCGACCGAATTGTGATCATGGAAGATGGAAAGATCATCGAAGATCGCCTTACAGCCGATTTTTTTGCAGATCCACATACTGCCTACGGTAAAAAATTGATCCTCGCTTCGGGAGCAGGAACGAAGAGTTCTAATGCAGAGGTGGCTATCGCGACCACGCCGGAAATCTTGCGAGTGACTGACTTGCGCAAGACTTTTGAAGTAGAAGGCGGAAAGCGCCTACAGGCAGTCTCCAAGGCAAGCTTCCAAATCCATAAAGGACGTTCACTTGGCTTAGTCGGCGAGAGCGGCTCTGGAAAGACCACCGTAGGTCGTCTCATTTTGCGTTTGGCAGACCCGGACTCAGGTGAAGTGTGGTTTAAGGGCGAGCGGATAGATTCCATTTCACCAAAAGAGTTCCGCAAATATCGTTCAAAGATTCAAGCGGTCTTCCAAGACCCCTTCGATTCTCTTAACCCGCGCTGGCCTATTGAGCGTGTCATACGGGAACCCCTCGATCTTCATACGGAGATGAGCAAGGCAGAGAAGGCGGCGCGAGTTAAGGAACTGGTCTCGTTGGTGGGTCTCACCGATGACATTTTGCAGCTTCGGCCGGGCTCGCTCAGTGCTGGGCAACAACAACGAGTCAGCCTGGCACGCGCATTAGCCACGGAGCCAGAATTTTTGATTCTCGACGAACCCACATCAGCGCTTCCGCCGGCGGCTCGTGCGGACATGATCCGGCTTCTCAAGTCCTTGCAAGATCGGCTAGATCTTTGTTTCATTTTTATCTCACACGATCTCAGTACAGTTCGCGAGCTCTGTCACGATATTGCCGTCATGTATCTTTCAGAAATCGTTGAGATGGGAACATCCGAACAGGTCTTCAGTGCGCCGAGCCATCCATATACGCGCGCCCTTCTTGATTCTGTCCTCTTCCATGACCCGAGTTCACGACGTGTTGATCGAAAGATTAAGGCCGAACTCGAAGGAGAGATCCCCAGCCCGGTAGATCTTCCAGCCGGCTGCTACCTAGCCGCTCGCTGTCCCATGGCAGAGCAACGCTGTAGAGACGACCATCAAGCCTTGATTGAGATTGGTCCATCCCGATCAGTCCGCTGCTGGAAGTCGGTAGAGGCTAGTAAGTGATGACCGTGCTCCACGACGAGGTGAACGTACTTGTTGTCGGCGCGGGCGCCGCAGGTGCTGCTTTTACTTGGCGCTTGGCAAGTCTGGGAGTTGAAGTCACTTGTTTAGAACAGGGTGATTGGCAGCGTCCAGAGAGTTCGCTTACCGCCCTCAAGAATTGGGAATCCAAACGGATAAGAGAGCGCTCGCCGAATCCCAACATTCGTCGCAATCCTGCTGACTATCCCATTCTCGATGACACCTCCATCATCAAACCGGCAATCTACAACGGCGTCGGAGGAAGCACGATTCTCTGGTCGGCCCACACTCCAAGATTTCGCCCCTCCGATTTTCGTGTGCAAAGTCTCGATGGCGTAGGCGCCGATTGGCCAATTACATATTGGGACCTGGCCGAGTATTACGAGATCAATGACGAAATGATGGGAACCTCAGGTTTACACGGTGACCCAGGGAATCCGCCTCGTGCGCCGCGGACCACTCCTCCTGTTCCCTTGGGCATTGCCGGTTCCCGCATCGCTGAAGCACTTAATGAATTGAAATGGCATTGGTGGCCGTCTGATGGAAACATTTTGACGCAGGATCGTGGATCAAGACGTGCTTGTAACGGATGCGGGCCTTGCGAAATGGGTTGCGCCACAGGAGCCCGTGCTTCGGTAGACATCACCTATTGGCCCGAGGCGCTCGCGCTCGGAGCGGAATTACGTACCGGGGCAACGGTTCGACGAGTGCTCAGCGATGCTACGGGCAAAGCAACGGGTGTTGAGTGGATAGATATCACAGGTCAAGAACACGTCACGCACGCAAACATTGTTGTGATGGCAGGCAATGGAATCGGTACTCCAAGGATTTTACTTAATAGCGCATCGAAAGAGCACCCACGTGGCCTCGGGAATTCGTCAGATCAACTTGGGCGTAATCTTATGCTTCACCCCATTCCTGTGGTCACCGGTGTGTTCGATGAGGATGTCGAGAGCTGGTCTGGCAACGATGCTTTTGCGCTTCTGATTCAAGAGTTTTATGAAAACAATGATGCTCGTGATTTTAAACGCGGGTACGAAATGCAAGTTACTCGAGGTCAAGGACCACTTATTACTGCGCTCGGCGGTTTTAGTCTCGACATACCTTGGGGCAAGGATCATCACGAAGTATTTGAACGATATTTTGGGCGAGTAGCAACCGTTGCAGTAACGTGCGAAGATCTTCCCCACCCGAACAACAAAGTAACTATAGATTCCACTGTTACCGATCGTTTTGATATACCGGCTGCACGTATGTGGTATGAGTTAGAAGAGAATAGTAAAAGAATGATCTCGCATGGCGTTAAGAGTGCGACTGATCTTCTTCGCAAAGCTGGCGCCCGTGAGACTCACGCAAAACCGTTCGCACCGGCAGCGGGGTTTCACCTGATGGGTACGGCTCGTATGGGAAGTAACCCGGAGGATTCCTTCGTCGATCAAGCGTGTCGCTCGCACGATGTGCCCAATCTTCTTGTGATTGATGGAAGTGTTTTTGCAAGTGCCGCTGCGGTCAACCCCACACCTACGCTTCAGGCGGTGGCTCTTCGGGCTGCAGATCTCCTTCGAGAGGATGCCCTTGTATGAGCGAAATTCTCGATAGATTCACGAACGAGCTCTTACCTGGGAGCGGACACTGGCCCTCTGCTTCAGAGATTCAAGTAAGCGCCACCATGCAGAAATTTGCCGAGAGTGATCCACAACAACAGGTGTTGCTCGCTCAGCTCTTAGATTTCCTAGAAATACATAGTGAGACGGCTGCTATTGCGGCAGAACTCGAGATAGCAGATCCCGATCTCTTTGCTTTTGCCAAAGTACTAGCTTTTGAGGCGTATTACACAAGCCCCAAAGTACGTGAAGTGATTGCTGAACGCTCTCGCTATGCAAACCGTCCGCCGCAACCTTCAGGGTTCCAAGTGCTTTCTCATGCTGTAACTCCATGGAATCAAGATGGGATCCTTTGGCGAAGCGACGGTACCGAACGCTCAGAACGCGTTCTGAAAATGCAGCAGAAGGATCCGCAGAAGACCTGGACAGTGGAGGAGATTAGGCAATGGCAACATTGATCGTATTATTTAATTTAAGAGAAGGTGTCAGCGCTTCAGAGTATGAAGCCTGGGCAAAGAGCAAAGATGTTCCCACCGTCAAAGGCCTATCTAGTATTGACGATTTTAGAGTCTTTAGATCTTCTGGAATTCTAGGAACAGATGTAGCTGCGCCGTACCAATACATAGAGATCATCGAAGTCTCCGATATGAACCAATTCGGTATCGATGTGTCGAGCGAAAAAATGCAGGCAATTGCTGCTGAATTTGGTACCTTCGCCGATAATCCCACATTCATTCTCTCTGAGCAGAGCGCATAGGAGTGGTGATGAGTTCATTTATCGGGAAAACACTGGTGATTACTGGTGCCGGTCGCCGTGCAGGTCTCGGCGAAGGAATCGCTCAAAAGTTTGCCTCTATGGGTGCCAACGTAGTCATCGGAGATATTGGCAAGACTCAAGGTGAACAATTCCCTGAGCATGGTGTGGCTACAGCAAGCGAGATGGAGTTGCTTGCGCAAGACCTTGAGAAATTGGGTCCTGGAAAAATGCGTTCGTTTACCTGCGACGTTCGGGTAGAGAGCGAGGTCGAGGCCCTCATTGCTTATGCCGTCAAAGAGTGTGGGTCAGTCGATATTCTCATCAATAACGCTGGCATCGGCTACCTCATGAGTCCGATCGTGGACACCAAAGAGGAGAATTGGGACGCCGTTCTCGACGTGAACCTCAAGGGCACTTTCCTGGTGACCAAGCACGCTGCTCGGCAAATGATTGCGCAAGGTAGAGGTGGGCGCATCATTAACATCGCCTCTCAAGCTGCGAAATCTGGCTTTCCCCATGCGGCCGCTTATGTCTCGTCTAAGCACGCCCTCATCGGTTTTACACGCACGGCTTCGATCGAGATGGGCGCGCACGGGATCACGGTTAACGCTGTATGTCCTAACCACGTCACGACTGGCTTGGGGGCATGGCAGAACACCTATTTTTCGGAATTACTTGGCATGACTCATGACGAATACATGGCGGCGATGGCGTCCCGTATTCCTCTTGGACGTCCAGGTAAGCCGAGCGATGTGGCAAACGCTTGTGCTTTCTTGGCAAGTGAAGAAGCGGAGTACATCACGGGTGAACCGATGAATGTTTCCGGCGGAGAAGAAACGCACTAATTCAGCACCACCAACTAGAGGGAGAAAGCATGTCCGTCCGTACATTTGCAATCACAGATAAAGCAGGCACTAAGAACATCTCACTCGATATTGTGCGGTGCTACAACCTCGGATTCACTATGCGCGATGCAGAGAAGATGCAGCGACACCTCGAGGAGTGCTACAAGCTCGGTATCAAGGAACTCATTTGTGATCGGCCTCCGCTTGTGATGCCCATTAGCGACTGGGCAGTACTCACCGACACGGCCATTACGGTACAACGCCCTAAATCAAGTGGCGAAGTCGAAATCGTCACGCTCGTCGACGAGAATGACACTATTTACGTCACTGTGGGATCTGATCACACGGATCGCTCCCTCGAGGGCATTGATATTCCTTGGGGAAAGCAAGTCACTCCCAATGTGGTCGCGCCGCATGCCTGGCGCTGGGACGAAGTGAAAGATCATTGGGATCAAGTCACTATGGAATGTTGGGTGATCGACGGCGGGCATCACATGAAGTATCAAGAGGCCTTTGTGAATGAGTTTTGGACGCCAGCAGAAATGCTTCAAGGTGTGCGTGAGAGCGTCGTAAAGGTTCCAGGGGCAATCATTCTCTTTAGCGGAACAGTTGTTTCAATCGAAGAGAAATTGCGATTTGCTGAGTCCTGGACCATCAAGATGATTGACCCAGTGCTCAATCGCACGATTGAACACACTTACACGGTTTCAGTTCTCGCCGGAGAAGTTCTCAATGATGGATCTTCAACTGGCGATATCGCGAAGGGCGCAGCCCTGACCGGTTGAGCTTGATGGGGACTGGGCTGCAGGGGTCTCAGTCCCCGTCAATCTAACCTTGTATTGAAAGAGGCGGAAGGGGCGCTCCCTACGCCAAAGAGAGAGGCCGTAAATGCTCCCAGCTACCGTAGTAAATCGAGTACCTCGTGAGAGTCTTCCCGAAAACCTGAAGAGTGTGTGGGATGACGCAAATGAGCGGCATGGAGACACAACCTTCGTTGAAGTAATGGGAAATAGTCCAGATTTGTTGGCGTGGTACAAAGATGAGTTCTATGCCAAGATTTTTTACGGTGGGCGGGTACCACTTCGCACCGTGGAGATGCTTCGTCTGAGGCTCGCCAATGTGCACGGCTGTGCATTCTGTGTACGCAACGACACAACGGCAGCATTGGCTGCAGGAATCACCCAAGACGAAATCGATCACCTCGATGAGTATGAAACGTGGTCCTTTTCTGAAGCAGATCGTGCAGTTTTGGCGCTAGCCGACCAAATGATCCTCACTAATGCCTTTGGCTCTCTTGATCAAAACTTATATACCCGGCTAAAGGGTAGTTTTTCTGATGCACAAATAGTGGAACTCGGAATGATCTCAGCCGTACTCTGCGGAATGGCAAAATTTCTCTTCGTATATGACTTAGTAGAGCGTCTAGATACTTGTCCTTTCACTCCTCCTGTTTCACAATTATCCTAGAGTCAATCAACCACCTGAAAGGCACTCCATGGTTCCGAATAAAGATGTGGCACTCCTCGTCATTGATATGCAGAATGGTTTCTGTAAACCCAAGGGATCGATGGGTTCTTTAGGTTTTGATATCTCACGTTGCGAATCTGCCATTAGCCAAGTACGCACGCTCATTGACGCAGCGCACAAGGCAAATGTTCCGGTTATTTACACTCGTTATGTATACCAACCCGGTTACAAAGATGGTGGCATCCTGCCCAACGAGCTCGTTCCCGGGCTCAAGGAAATCGGTGCGCTGCAAGAAGGATCGTGGGATGCGGCCATCGTCGATGAATTGACGCCCGTCGAAGGTGATCTCATCATCGATAAGTCTCGGTATAGCGCGTTTTACGGCACTCGCCTCGAGCCGCTTTTGACCGGCCTTGGGACGCGCAATCTTGTGATGTGCGGGGTAACCACCAATATGTGTGTCGAGACTTCAGCTCGTGATGCAAGTCAACGTGACTATCACACTCATGTGATCGAAGACGCGTGCGCTGAAGTTGATCACCAACGCCATCTCAATGCAATTCAAACGATTTCATTGGATTTGGTTGGATCAACACCGTTGACGATGTACTCGCTTCTTGGAAGTAAGTACTAACTGATCTCCCAGGAATCCCCACCGGCAAGCAGGGCAGCGAGATCGCCCTTGCCTTGCTTTGCGATGACGGTTTCAACCTGTTCGTGAACGAGATCTCCGTAGCTGGGGCGGGTAACGTCGCGGAAGACGCCGACCAAGACGTGCTCATTGGTGGAGGCGAGAGAGCGCAAACGCATAGGTGGGATCAACGCGGTGCGCATCGTGGACCACGATGTCGACTTCGTTTATCTCTGATAGTGGACGCATTTCGAGATCGCCGTCGTCTTTTCGCACCACTGCATGTGTCGTTGACTTGATCGGTTCTCCGTGAATGAGATGAAGCAGCGCTCCTTCGCGAGAGTTACCATCTTTGATCGTGTCAAAAGCGCCATCGTTGAAGATGGGGCAATTTTGGTAGATCTCGATCAGGGCTGATCCTTTGTGCTTGGTCGCCGCTTGCAGGACTCCGGTGAGATGTTTGCGATCAGAATCTATGGTGCGCGCAATAAAAGTGGCTTCAGCTCCTAGACCCAGTGATACCGGATTAAATGGCGTATCGAGCGAACCTACTGGAGTGGACTTTGTGATCTTTCCGGCTTCACTTGTGGGGGAGTACTGCCCCTTGGTGAGACCATAAATTCGATTGTTGAAGAGCATGATCTTCAAATCCACATTGCGCCGCAGGGCATGGATGAAGTGGTTCCCACCGATCGAGAGCGCATCACCATCACCTGTGATGACGAAGACTGTGAGATCGGGACGTGAAATCGTGAGGCCACTTGCGATGGCAGGTGCACGGCCATGGATGGAGTGCATCCCAAAAGTCTCTAAGTAGTAAGGGAAGCGCGAAGAGCAACCAATCCCGGAAATGAAGACGATCTTTTCGCGGGGAACACCTAATTCAGGAAGGAAGGCCTGCATGGTCGCCAGAATTGAGTAATCCCCGCAGCCTGGACACCAACGAACTTCTTGATCAGAGGTGAAGTCCTTCTTGGTGAGCGTAATTTCAGCCATTGAGCACCTCCAAGGTTGCTTCGACTAATTCGGTCGTGGAGAACGGTAATCCGCGGACTTGGTTAAAGCTGATGATGTCTTTGAGGTACTCGGAACGAATCAGCATCGCCAGTTGTCCAAGATTCATCTCTGGCAATATCACTTTCGGATATTTACTGAGCACTTCGCCTAGGTTCTTGGGGAATGGATTGATGTATTTAATGTGGGCCTGCGCTACTTTCGCGCCACCTTCTCGGAGCACATCAATCGCAGCGCGCACGGGGCCGTATGTGGAGCCCCAGCCGAGGATCAGCACTTCTGCGCCATCAGGATCGTCGACGACGAGATCAGGAACGTCGATTCCGGCTACCTTTGCAGCACGAGTGCGCACCATGAAGTCGTGGTTGGCGGGTTCGTAGGAGATGTCGCCGGTGAGATTGGCTTTTTCGATACCGCCTATGCGGTGTTCAAGTCCAGGGGTGCCTGGTATGGCCCACGGCCTGGCGAGAGTCTGCGGATCACGCGCGTACGGTTGGAAGTTTTCTTGCGTCTTCGCAAAATCCACATGTAAATCGGGAAGTGAATCAACTTCGGGAATGCGCCATGGCTGTGACCCATTAGCGATGTAGCCATCCGAGAGCAAAAAGACGGGTGTGCGGTAGGCGGTTGCAATACGCACAGCTTCCATTGCCATATCGAAGCAATCAGTAGGCGTTGATGCTGCAAGGACGGGGAGAGGGGATTCACCATTGCGGCCAAACATCACCTGCAATAGATCTGACTGTTCGGTCTTGGTAGGTAAGCCAGTCGAAGGCCCACCGCGTTGCACATCGACGATAATCAGCGGTAACTCCAGCATGACTGCCAGGCCAATCGCTTCGCTCTTAAGCGCGACGCCAGGCCCAGAGGTAGATGTAATACCCATTGCGCCACCATAAGAAGCACCAATAGCGGCGCCGACTGCGGCAATTTCATCTTCTGCTTGGAAGGTAATGACGCCGAACTTCTTTTGCTTTGAGAGTTCGTGAAGAATATCTGAAGCCGGAGTGATCGGATATGAGCCAAGAAAGAGTGGGAGTTTGGCACAGTGCGCGCCAGCGATGAGACCGTACGCAAGTGCCAGGTTTCCACTCATGTTGCGGTACTTACCCTTTACTTGCGGTGCGGGTGCTATTTCATAGGAAACCGAAAACTCTTCAGTAGTCTCTCCGTAATTCCACCCTGCTCGATAGGCGACTAGGTTTGCTTCCAAAATGTCGGGGACTTTAGAGAACTTTGCGGTTAAAAATTTTTCGGTTGCCTCAGTGGGACGGTGATACATCCACGAGAGCATGCCGAGGGCGAACATATTTTTCGCGCGTTCAGCTTCTTTACGTGAGAGCGGCAAATGTGCCAGTGCCCCCACGGTCATGGAAGTTAACGCAATCCCATGCACTTTGTAACTTTCGAGCGAACCATCTTCAAGCGGATTCGTCTCGTACCCCACCTTGGTGAGGTTTCGAGCACTGAATTCATCCTTATTGACGATGATGGTGGAGCCACGCGGCATATCGCGCATATTCGCCTTCAAGGCGGCGGGGTTCATCGCCACCAACACATCGGGGGCATCGCCCGCTGTCTGAATATGGTGATCAGCGAAGTGGAGTTGGAATGAGGAGACACCGGGAAGGGTGCCCGTAGGAGCGCGGATTTCAGCGGGATAGTTAGGAAGCGTTGCTAAATCGTTGCCCAGAATGGCGGTGTCGGAGGTAAAGCGATCTCCGGTTAGTTGCATCCCATCGCCGCTATCTCCGGCGAAGCGGATTGTTACTTGATCCATTGAAACAATGGTTTTACTCACGGATTTATCCTTGCACTCGCGCCTGCGGAACGCACTAGTCCGGAGGGCAATAAACTCCGATAGTGATCACTCTCACGAATGTGGAATTGCCGGGCGGGCGAGTAGTTCTACTCGCCGAGATCCCGCTTGCCTGCTGTGCGCTGGAGGTCTATGCCTTTCGCGCCTCCTGCGCTGTGAGCGCCTCCGCCCCCAGTGAAGTCCTCCTCCTGGTCAGTGGCACTCTTACCACTGCCTTGCTCCCCGAGATTGAGGGAGCGCTCGCCCAATTCCACGCGCACTTGCCTGAGTTACCACACCGGATTGTGGCGGTAGGAGCATGCGCCACCAGTGGTGGCCCTTACTGGGATTCGCCCACTGTCATCCCGGGTCTTGCTGGAATAGGCATTCACCCCGACCTTTATATAGCCGGCTGTCCACCCTCGCCCAGCGCGATATCCGGAGCGATAGCGAGCGCAATATCTGGCGCGCTCCAGGTGGTCTCGACATGACGCGGATGGTTGTTGAGCCAGGGGAGTGGGTGAAGAGCGCCGAGAGTTTGCTCCGGGCTGGTTATGACTTCTTTGATCAGTTGGGCGCTCGCGTACTTGCTGATGGCAGGCGAGAACTCTGGCTGAACGTCAGCAATTCATCCACCGGTGAACGGGCCGGAATCTCTACCCGCACGGGCGAGCCCTTGCCCACCCTCTCCCATCTCTGGTCGGGAGCGCTCTGGTGTGAACGCGAAGCGGATGCGCTCGCAGCTTTCGTACTTCCCAGACGGAGCGAGAAAGAGTGGCCAGGGTTTGCTGATCCTTCCGGACGTACGCGCTTCACTCCGGTCGGCTTCCAAGGGGGCAAGTAATGGAGCACCCGCTGCGTGCAGAGCTCGCACTTGATGCAAGTTCCTGCACTTCATGCATGATCTGTGTCCGCGAATGTCCTACCTGGTGCATCACGTTAGATGCGCATCAAGAGGAGCGCGAAGAGGGTGGACGCCGACCGATCAAAGTGAACATTCTCGACGGATTCGAAGTGGATTATGGGCTCTGCATGTTCTGTGGCATTTGCGTGGATGCATGTCCACACGACGCCCTCTTTTGGGCTCCCGATGCTGAGAAAGTCCTTAAAGAAGGTGCGAGTGGGAATGGGGCACGGCAGAATTTGGTTTATCAAATAAGTCAGCTTGAGGAAGCACTTCCGAGAGCGGTCCGACCAGAGACGAAGGAGCAGAGTTGAGCCACGGTAAGTACTTCAACGGAGTAAAGACTGCAGCCCTACTTGGTTTACTTTCCGCATTAATATTAATTGCAGGTGCTTTGTTGGGTGGTCGTAGCGGAGTGACGATTGCACTCTTCTTTGCTCTAGCCACCAACGGAATTGGCTATTTTTTTAGCGACAAGATTGCACTGCGCTCAATGCGTGCCGAGGCCGTTTCCGAAGCACAAGCACCCGTGCTTTATCGAATAGTCCGAGAGCTCTCTTCTTCAGTAAATATGCCTATGCCGCGCCTTTACATCTCTCCTACTGATGCTCCGAATGCTTTTGCCACGGGTCGAAATCCGCAGAACGCCGCGGTCTGCTGCACCCGCGGCATTATGCAGATTCTGGATGAGCGCGAACTACGCGGGGTCATCGGTCATGAATTATCACATGTATATAACCGAGATATTCTCACAAGTTCAGTGGCCGCTGCGTTGGCAAGTATCGTGATGTTCTTAGCACATATGGCGTGGTGGATTCCTATTGGCGGTGGCAATAGCGATCGTCGTGACGGTGGCAATGCTGCAGGCGCGTTGGTCTTGATGATTCTCGGACCAGTTGCAGCATCACTTATTCAAATGGCAATTAGCCGGAGCCGTGAATTTCAGGCGGATGAAAGCGGTGCATTTCTCACGAGGGATCCGTTGGCGCTCGCCAGTGCCCTTCGTAAACTTGAAGCCGGTACGCAAGCGCGACCTCTACTTCCTGAGCCCTCAATTCAAACCACCAGCACGCTGATGATCGCGAGTCCATTCAGAGCGGGGAGTGTTTCGCGCATGTTCTCTACGCACCCGCCCATGGCCGAGCGCATCAGGCGTTTAGAAGAGATTGCTCAGACGTACAAGTAATAAGCTTCGCGAATTATCGGAAGTTATCGGTAGTTATCGAATTGCACTGCAAAATCCCAATCGTGGCCTTTGACGAGTGCAATCACTTCTTGCAAGTCATCGCGCGACTTACTTGAAACACGAAGTTCATCACCTTGAATTTGTGACTTGACCGACTTTGGGCCTTCATCGCGAATTAGTTTCGCTACTTTCTTTGCATTTTCTTGGGTAATGCCTTGCTTGAGCTCGGCAGAAATCTTGTAGATCTTCCCTGATTGTTGTGGTTCGCCGGCGTCGATTGATTTGAGAGAGACGCTGCGCTTGATGAGCTTCTCCTTGAAGACGTCGAGGGCAGCTTTGACGCGCTCTTCGCTCTCGGCCTCCATCGCAATCTTCTCGCCAGACCACTCGATCTTCGCCCCGGTGTTCTTGAAATCGAAGCGGGTCGCCAGCTCGCGCTGGGTCTGGTTGAGGGCGTTGTCGACCTCCATCTTGTCGACTTTGGAAACGATGTCGAATGAACTATCAGCCATAAGGGACACCATACCGAAGCGGCGCCGGCGAAGAGTACTCAGCCGGGGGATTCCAGCGGACGGGCGAAACGCGGGAGCAAGCCACCCTCTCGGCAGGGTAAGGTTTCCCTGCTCATGGCGGATTGCCCGAGCGGCCAATGGGAGCGGACTGTAAATCCGTCGACTTACGTCTACCCAGGTTCGAATCCTGGATCCGCCACGAAGGGTGGGTTCTTCGGAACCCACCCTTTACTTATTCTTAAGTGCTATTTCACTTCGAAGTCAGAGAAATCATCGACCATCACTTGTCTACCACGTCGATAGCCGAGCATCCATGCCCCACCTACAAGCAAGAGTAAAAGGACCGCAGCTAGTAAGTATTTCAATGGCGCGTTGCCGCTCTCATTGACTCGAACAGCGTCTGCTGATTTCTTGTCGAGCCCACGGTCGGCCACGGTATACACCTTATTTCCCAGAGCATCGACTGCACCGATGCGGAAAATTAAGTTTGCTACATCACCTCGATACGTAAAGCGTGTCACCGATGCAGGAACTGACTTAATCAATTTCCAATGCGCGCCATCGTCGGCGCTCTTCTCGACGTTGTATGAAATGACCTTCATGCTTGCGCTCTTACCCCATGTGAGCAGCGCTCCCGAATCAGTATTGGAAACCTTGAGCGTCGTCGCTTCAGCGATCGCAAAGGGCTGCGCCGCTTCGGCACTCGAAAACTTTCCGACACCGTTCAAAGTGGTGGCTGCTATCCGCATCGTGTATTCCACGCCGTTGTCGAGACCACTCATCGTCCACGTTCGGGCAGCTGCAGGAATTTTGCGCTTCCCCTTCTTCCAGACCACTCCACCGTCTTTTGAATATTGAAGAACAAATCCGGAGATCGACGCTCCTTGAGGTGCATCAAAGGTCCAGAGAATGGAGATTTCTCTATCTCCAGGTGTGGTTTCTGTAATTACTGGCGCATTTGGAGTTTGTTGAGGAGTGAGTGTTGCGATGTCACTTACATCACCACGTGCGCCATCTAGAGCGAGCGCGAGCACTCTTACGTTGTAGGTTGTTCCGTTCTTCAGCCCGTCGATGGTGGTGCTGGTGGCCGCGCTCCGATCCGTTTGCGCTGCTGTGCTCCAGGTAATTGCGCCGTCATCGCTGATTTCGACGAGATACCCAGAGGTCAGCGTCACGTCGGGAGATTTGCTCCATTGGAGGGAAATCTGAGCATCCCCCGCCTTTCCAGTTAGCGACGTGGGATGCCGGGGCAGATCGGCAGCGTGTGCGCACAATGGCGCAATGGTGAGAAAGAGGAGAGCAGCGAGAAGTGCATACGTTCCGCGCGTGGCGACTTTCATCTCGTGCATCACGTCGCTACTTTGCCAGAGCGCGATACGAATAAGTAGCGCACGAAATGTGCGCATTTCTAAAAATATAATTACACCGATGTAATTTGCCCACCGCTTGGTGGACATGTGTCCCCCGTGAAGTGGGCAAAAACCTATAGATACCAAGGGATTGCCCCCCAAAGAGCCCACGCGTGCTGGCTGTCATATTTACGCATAAAAGGGAATGCTTAATGAGGCAAAGGAACGAGACGTCGTTTCTTTGAAACTTGGGGTGTGTATGCGAATGAGAAATACGCGTGTGACGCGTGTACTTTCGCGCGCCACCGCAGGTCTCTCCGTTCTCACTCTCAGCGCATCACTTCTCGGTCTCTCTGCTGCACCGGCGCTGGCCGCTGGTTGTCAGCAAGGCACCGATTACACGCTTACCACCAGCGGTGGCGAGTACATCCTCACCTTCACCAATTCGGCCGTTTCATGTACGTGGTCCCCACCCCAGGGCCTCACAAATATG
>RGER01000220.1 GCA_009917815.1 Actinomycetota bacterium | reverse complement strand
CCGCCGCCCACGGACCCACATCCCCGAGTACCACCCCCGCCGCACCTTGACCGGGACGTAGCCCGAGGCAGGCGAGGATGGTGTCCGAAAAACCCGCCTTGCTCCCCATATAACTTATAGGCGGCTTGCCATAGCGAGACAGCAGCCGATAGGTGACGGCGGCTGAACCGGCGAAGGGTTCGCAGAAGATCACAACGGCCCCAGAATCGTATCCGCAACCGCCGTATAGACGAATTTATAAAGGTCAAACTGACGATACCGGTACTGCTCATCTTGATCGTCCATCAGCTTATAGGCGTTACGCCATAGCTGGTATTCCACGAATTCCCCTGACCTTTCAGCAAAAGCATCATGCCCCTCCTGCTTGAATCGGCTTTTCTGCTCATCGTTGAGCTTGGATAGCCAATTTGCCCCCTGCTCCAAGATTTTGAGCATCTTTGCATCACGGCTCAGAAACATGCGTTTAGATCGCATAAACGCCCGATCTCGCTTGGATCGATCAAGCCCGCCCTCGGTATACTGGCGAGCCAGCCGATAAATGGCCTCTACATCGTCGGCCCCCTGCATCCGAATTCCGGTTTCAATTCCTGCTGCGCCCATGAAAGCTCCTCTTGTGGGGGCACCCTATCAAACAAGGGCTTGAGCATCAAGGGAAGAAGGAGCGGGCGGTTTTAATGGGTAAGGTCGTGAAGAAGAATTCACGCAATCCGCTTGATAGACAGAATCACAGAAGGAATGGCGGGAATTGCAGGTGGACCCGCTACAGCCGGGTAGGCTTCCAGGGTTACATTAGTTCCAGTCGAAGCGGTAAAAACCCACTCGACATATTGATTAGCCGTCAGTGACAGGATCAATTCGATATAGGGCAGGGTTCGGTTGTTGTTGTTGCCCATTTCCAGAGAGCTTGCGCTTCTGGGTACGTTGATCCCGTCGATCCGTGCCCAGAAGGTTATAATTTCCGTTCCCCCGCCTGTATGAAGAATCTGCGGAGACAAGGAAACCGCATAAACACCGGTTTGACTGACGGTGATCCGGGTGGGGCGTCCAGAAACCGGATCATTTGCAACACTCACGCCGCTTGCGCTCTCGTTGGTGTTGTACTTTACAACCATCACATCACCGACCACGAAAAGCTGATCGGTGGAATCGGAAAAAGACCCATAGATCGGGCTGGTGGTAGACGTTGCCACCTCCGACCATACCGACGAAGGCGTATTGTCAACCGAACGGTTGACGTACAGAACCCCATTCTGCACATCCAGCGCCAACGATCCGCCATATTCCGAGGTAACTCCGTTGGGATTGCTCAGGACGCGCCGGATCGACGGACCCAGCCGCGTCAAAAACCCCCCATCTGAGCGCAGACTGGCCCCAATCCCAATCAGATCGGACAAAGCTTTTACGAACAACCCGCCCGAAGGGCCGGTATCAAACACGCTCATACAAATCCCCTTACTGTTTCACCGCCCGACTCACCCCCACCCCGATCAACGTTGCAATCAGGGTAGGCACCGCCACCGCGATTATTTTCTCAGGCGTGGTCGCCTCTCGGAACGCCTGAGCCATGCGCGCCAGAAGCCCGGAATCGTTCTCGGTGGCCTCGGTGCCAGTGGCCCCCAGAAACGAGCCTGGGCGCCCATCCAAGACCCCTGCGAGGTCGCTACGGCCCGCCGCCGCGCCCCCTACGCCGTTCTGCTGCACGCCCCCAAACATGACCGACCATCCGGGCTGCACATCCAAGGTCGGCTCCAGAAAGCTGTACCAGGAGCCTTTGAGGGGGGCATTTCCGGCCAGAAGAAAGATATGGGTCCAGCTCACCCCCGCCGGAATCGGCCCGCCCGCCTCGACTTCCAGGCCGCGCCCGGTGGGCAGGCGGATCGTGATCTTCTGGGGACGCTCCGCATACACATACCAGGCCCGCTCCCCGCTTCGGGTGCGCCCGCTGACCACCAGAAAGAATGGAATCGCAAGGCTCCAAAGCATCGAACCGAGCAAGATCGCCATATCATCACAGTCCGCCATCGCGGACTTCTGCATATACACCCGGTCTAAGGTGTATTGCGGGCTTTGTAGCAGCTCATCCGGTTCATTTCCATATCGGATGTTCTGCTGCACCCATTTGAGCAAGGCCCCCGCCTGTGCCCAAGTATTGTGGGGACCAGCCGGAATCTTCATTTCATGGAGAATTCGACTGGCGAATTCCCGAAGCTGCGGATCGCGTGCCCATTGGGCGCGTATCGTGTGATCCAGAAACGCCAGTCGGCGCTGCATCGACCATTTTTTCCAGTCCTGTATGTCAAAAACCCGGCCTTCTAAGGCGCCGGGCTTCGCTAAGGGCTGGATACCCCACTTCCGCAGAAACGCGGTATCCAGCGCCAGGGGGGCAAAAGCAGGGGGGGGACTCATGGAATCCTGAGCCCGCCTGTGTCCCTGTGCCTGTTATTCTGAATCGGGCGCAGG
>RGER01000219.1 GCA_009917815.1 Actinomycetota bacterium | reverse complement strand
CTTCGTCGACAAATGCCGAACCAACGGCGCGTAATTCATCAGCAATCTCTTCTTTATCTCTGGCCGAATCATCACCGGAGAGCGATTTCATCCGGTCTTTGATGGCGGCACTTGCACTTGAGAGTGCGCGAGCAATTTGTTGGGCTGTCGCATCTGACATCCCAGCATCATCAACCGAAGTGTCAAAGAGCGTTCGCGCTATTGAGCGAATCTGCACCACAGTATGTTCGGCAGCGACCCCACGTGAGTAGAGATCTTCAGCCTCGTCGAGTTCTGCAGTGGGGAACCATTTTGCGTACGAGCGAGCCTCTTGGGCTTGCGAGCGCACTCCGGGAATTTCCTCAACAAGCAAGCGCGCTTTGGCTAACCAATCGCCGGCCTCTTGTTGGGTGTAACCGTGCGCCACGCCCGCAGACATTTGATCAAGTAATTCTGAAGCTCGCCGACCAACTCTGCCAATTTGATCGATAGTTCTTCCGGCTGGAGTTTTGGGGTGTGCAAAATATGAAAAAACAATCGCGGTGCCGACTCCAATAAGGGTGCAGCTCATTCTACGAATTGCGTTGCTCTCACTGAGCCCTGGCCCAATAACGATGAGAGCCGTGATGGGTACGTTAAAACTAGCGATCTCTCCCAAGTGAATAGCGCGCGAAATGATGGCGCATAACACCACGGTCCCCAGGACTGTGAAGAAACCAAAACCCAGGAGTGTGGTGGAAAGTAACGCGGTACCGGCACCAATGGCGGTACCAAAAATTTGACCAAACCCTTCACGGACCGATTTGTGGAGGGAGATCCGCACGGAGAGGGCGGCCGCGATCGCTGCCACTAATCCGCCATTGGCGACGACTCGGTCGCCCACTTCCCAGGCGACCCCGGAGGCGAGGGCGGTGACCAGCGTCTTCTGTACCCACGGGCGCCGAGAGGCCACCAAGGAGACCAGCGATTTTCGGGTTCGTCGCCACCACTTACGCATGATTTGATTCTAGGGCGGGGATTGCGCGCGTGGGATGGATAGCCCCTGCGCCTGGCGGATAAGAACTTTTGAGTAATTTTCCTACCCTCACTCTAAGCAGATTCCCGAACCGTGTAAGCGGAGTACTTGGAGGTCCTTGATGGGTAAGAAGATCGCAATTGTGGGTGCCGGCTTTGCTGGCCTTGCATCAGCCAAAGTTTTGACCGAGTTCGGTCATGATGTTCACGTTTTTGAGAAAGACTCCGAAGTAGGTGGCGTGTGGACGACTTCGCGTCGTTACCCCGGTTTGGGAACGCAGAATGTGCGCAGCACGTATGCGCTAAGCGATTATCCCTATCCAAAAGGCACTCCTGAATGGCCAACTGGTGAGCAAGTTCAGAAGTACATGGCTGGCTATGTCAATAACTTCAAGTTCGGCAACAAGATTTCGCTTAACACCGAAGTGAAGAGCGCAAAGCAGAATGCCGATGGTTCTTGGACACTCAACACTTCATCAAATGGTGTAGAAAATACGCAGAACTTCGACTACCTCATTGTCGCTAATGGCATCTTCTGCGATCCCTTCGTCCCAACATGGGAAGGCGCGGACGCCTTCAAGGCAGCTGGCGGAAAGATCATGCACACCGTGGACTTCCATAATCTTGAAGATGTGCGTGGCAAGAACGTTGTCGTGGTTGGTTACGGCAAGTCGTCTTGTGATGTGGCAAATGAAACGGTGGGTGTAGCCAAGAACACCACGATTGTTGCGCGTCACATCATTTGGAAGGTACCTAAGAAGTTTAAGAACGTGCTTAATTACAAGATGCTCTTACTTACACGCATGGGTGAAGCGCTCTTCCCCTATATCGAGTTAAAAGGCTTTGAAAAGTTCTTGCATGGCAAGGGCAAGAAGGTCAGCGGTGGCATGCTCGGAAGCGTACAAGGTGTCATCGAGGGGCAATTTAAGTTAGAGAAGCTCAATCTGCATCCACATAATGGCCTAGACACCATCGTAAGAAGCACCGTTTCCCTTGCCTCAGATGGATTCTTCGACAAGGTCGAAGCAGGAACCCTCAAGGTTGAACGCGACACTGAGATCGTGCGCATGGAAGCTGGCAAAGTCCATCTTGCTAACGGCAAGACTCTTGATGCCGACTACGTTATTTGCGGTACCGGTTTTCATCAACGGGTGCAATTCCTAGATGATTCTGTAATGGCGCGGATTAACGACGAGCGCGGAAACTTCCGTCTCTATCGCCAGCTGCTTCCACTTGATGTTCCAAACCTTGCGTTTAATGGCTACAACTCATCTTTCTTCAGCCAGTTAAATGCTGAGATGGGGGCCGTTTGGATTGCAGGATACCTAGCGGGCGCGATTAAACTCCCGCCACATGATGTCATGCTTAAGCACATCGATAAGCGTCTTGCGTGGATGGAGAAGCGCACAGAAAATAAGCATGCTCGTGGAACAAACATCATTCCATTCTCGGTTCACAACATTGACG
>RGER01000218.1 GCA_009917815.1 Actinomycetota bacterium | reverse complement strand
AAGAGTTCTGATTCGGTGTCAAAGGTGAGTACTTCGGCTCCAGGAATGGGCGAGCAACCGCCGAGGACGAAGATGTGCTTGGTCACTACTGAGCCCGAGACAGCCACGGTGCCGATTTGAATGATCGGATCGCCCGCAATCGGGGCGATTCCACCCAGGTTCTTGTCCAGCAGTTCTGTGAGGGCAGCCTCCTTGGAACCGCCCTTTGCCCATATTTCGGCGAGGCTCTCCAACATATGTGCCGAGTCCACGCGCTTCGCAATCTCCTTGGCCAAGGGCACGGCCTTCTTGAGGGGCGGGATCTTGATCGTGCTCTGCGCCTTGGATACGAGCGCAGCGAAACCCTCCTTCAGGGCGGCCGGCACGAGCCCGGCCTCCGGCAGACGAGCGAGTTGTTTGGCCACACGGCGATAACCCTGTTGTGCCATGGGGAACTCCTTGTCGTGGGAGTAGCACTCAATATCCCAGAAGGCATGTTTGAAAGGTGCCGTCACCACTCCGGCAGGAGCGGCCGAAGGCGAGACGTTTTCCCACAGGGCGGTCAGGCCTGAGTCTGTATCAAAGCCGTTGACGGAAATCCATCCACACGGCTGGATGTCGCGTAAATGGAAGAAGCGGAGCATGGGGTCAATATTGGACTCGTAGACCTCCAGAACCTGTTGCAAACGGAGCTTCGGTTTTTGATTCGCATCCAGGAGAATCTTGCGCAGGTCGTAAAACATGCCGAGGCTGGGCACGCTGATCTTGAGGAAGGGGAAGAGCTTGCCACCCGTGTAGCCGATAAGCTTCTGTTTGCGCACGAGCTCAAAGTGGTACTTGCCCTGATTGCTCGCCTGGGTCTTGTTACAAATGAGGTCTTGAATCTTGTTGCGCGTGTAGGATTCCTTGGTGGGCGTGAGGCACTCGGACTCGGGCAAGGCCACAAAGAGAAATGGGCGGAATCCGGTGACTTCCACGCGCACAGGGTCGCCGTTCGCATAGGTGCCAAAGAGGTGAATGATCATTTCGCGATTGGATGTATTGCTGCCGCGGTGCATATCGTCCTCGTCGAAGTACTCAACTTCCATTGTATCCTCGGTTGCTCGGATGACCTTCTGGTCACGAGCAATCGCATCAAAGATGTGGATAGGTTTTGACATGGTGGACTGGATTTCTAGTTGGACCGGCGAGTCAATTTTTTATATAGGCCACGTCTTTTGCGGTGCGTCGTCCTGCTGTTCATGGCCACCAGCATTTTATAGAGCTTTCCATGTCTGGATCCATTGCCTCCGACCATATTGGAAGGCTTTTTGTAGTTCTGAGGAGCCACGGGGGGAGTGGGATACCTTGTGGTTAGAGAACCATTCTTTGACATCATTCCATCAGGCGGTGAGAAGTTGGACGCATTGTTAAAGATATCCTCTTCTTCCTCCTCATTCTCCATGGCGTTCGCATTCGCATTTGCGTTCATGTACTCTTCCTCTTCATCTATCGCGTTCGCGTTCGCGTTCGCGTTCGCGTTCATGTACTCTTCCTCTTCCTCTATCACGTTCATGTTCGTATTTGTATTTACGGCAAAGTTTGTGTTTGTGTTCACCTCCTCAATAGCATTTGTACCTTCATTCGCAGCCTCCTCGGCGGCCTCAGCCGCCGCAGCAGCTACAGCAGCGGCAGCTGCCGCCTTTGCAGCCATATTCGTATTGGCATTTGCATTCGCAGTGCCTTTTGCACTAGCCACAATATTCTTAATCTGCGCAAGCATGTCCTGGATAGAATTCGCCGATTCTTTCGCATTCCCCGCAGCCTTACGAGCATTATCCGCAGCCATTTTCGTATTCACAATGGCCTTCTGTAGCATATTCCGGGAGGCATTGTTGAGAGCCACCGTATTCGTCTTCACTTTCGCCGCGGCGTTATTTGCGATTTCCGCAGTTTTATTCGCATTCGCAATGACATTATTCATGCGAGTGGGCTTGGAAAGTATCTCATTGACCGCAGCTGTCTGATCTGTCTGATAAGAAAGAGGTTTCACATTCACATTCGCCATCTTTACCAATTGATTCACCGACGTCGGGGTGGGGAGAATATTGGTCGGGCCTTCCGGCGCAGCATTCACTTGAACATCCCCTTTTTCATCCACGAGAATCATACTGGGCAGGTACTTCAGATCGGGAACTTTCTTCGCAAAGGGCGAATTGTTGAAGACGTCGTCACGAATGGCAATCCGATTGTGTTTCGCAGGAAAGCGCATGGAAGGATCCCATATATTTTGGATATATCCCAGCTGAAAGGCCGCTAAATATCTTGATAAGAACCAGCTAAAAATAGCTAAGAAAACTGTACAAATCCTTGGACCATAAGCAGAAGGATTGAATGACCAACCACTTGGAGCCTCTCCTCCTTCCACCTCTGGTAGCCCTTCGATTTCCTTAAACCTAAAAGCCAGAGAAAGAGTAATGAGTCCCACAAGCGTATCGTTTA
>RGER01000217.1 GCA_009917815.1 Actinomycetota bacterium | reverse complement strand
TCTCTTTTACGGGGCAAACTGCGGGGCAAACTACGGGGCAAAACTGAGAGCAGGAGTATCCAGCATCAGACGACGTTGCGCTCGGGGCGAAGGTTGCCCGAAGCGAAGCGCTCGATATTGAGCGGTGTGATATCGACGAATGGCGTTTTACCGAGATAGAGATCGCGGAAGATTTCGCCGATAGCGGGCCCTTGTAAGAACCCGTGGCCAGAGAATCCGGTGGCATAGAGGAATCGACTCATCTTCTTCCACTCGCCGAGGAGCGCGTTGTGGTCGGGGGTGACTTCGTAAAGTCCAGCCCAACCAGAACGAATTCCGGCATCGAGCACGCGTGGGGCACGCACCATTGCGAGTTCGCCGAGTTTTTCCGCAAAGCTGTCGTCGCGGTTGAGCGAAAAACCAGCTTCGACGCTTTGATCGCTGAACCCAGTAAGTAATCCAGGTCCTTCTCGGTGGAAGTAAAAAGATGACGAGAAGTCGATTGTCATGGGGAAATGATCCGGCAAATCTGCAATTGGTTCGGTGATCAAGATTTCTCGGCGGTAGGGAACGACTGGAATATCCAACCCCACCATGGCGCCAATCTGTGGTGACCAAGCACCGGCACAGTTAATGACAGTCGAGGTTTCGATACGACCAGCCGTAGTTTCGACTGCGCTGATTGTGCTTCCGTCATGAACAATTCCAGTGACTTCAACGCCCGTATGAATGGAAGCGCCATGCTTACGTGCCCCAGTGGCGTATCCAAGAACCACTGATTCAGGAGTGCAATGACCATCGCGGGGAGAGTACGCAGCTGCAAGCACACCATCGATGTTGAGCAGGGGCGAGATCTCTTGCGCTTCCTGCGGAGTGAGCATGCGTGACTTGACGCCGAGGGAATTCTGCAGTTT
Organism: Actinomycetota bacterium; assembly: GCA_009917815.1. Taxonomy (GTDB): domain Bacteria; phylum Actinomycetota; class Actinomycetes; order Nanopelagicales; family Nanopelagicaceae. The sequence continues at coordinate 1,568 of RGER01000217.1, read as the reverse complement.
TACGGAACCTTCGAAGAGTTCTACATCTTCTGGTTTAGTGAGAATGAAAAGGTAGCCCACCTGATGGAGATCAATATCTTGCCCGGGACGTACTTTGAAATTTTCAAAGGCAACAAGAGAACGAAGTCCGAGCGCGATGTTGAGTTCATCGCTGAAATTAGCCCGCACGCCACCGGCGGCTTTGCTGGTGGAGCCGCTTGCTAATGAATCGCGTTCCAAGAGAGTGACGTTGACGCCCGCCTCCGCTAAATGAAATGCGGTGGAGGCGCCCATCACCCCGCCGCCCACGATGACGACGTCGCTCTGGGCGGGTAGGGAACTCACAGGCGGAAGTCCGGATCGTACGGAAGCTCCATGATGTCCATTTGGGCTTTCTGCAAACGTCCTGAGTAATCCCAATTGACCGATTGCCAGCGGGTGAATTGATCAAGGACCCAGATGCCGCTCTGGCGTGAACCATTTCCACTCTTACCGTTACCACCGAAAGGTAAATGTGCTTCGGCGCCCGAGGTGGAGTTGTTGATCGAGACCATTCCAGAACTCACTTGCTCGCGGAACTTCCACACACTCTTGGGATCGTTCGTGTAGATCGCCGAGGAGAGGCCGTAACCATGCGCGTTAGCGAGATCGATTGCCTCATCGAAGGAGGAGAACTTGCCAAGACCGACGAGCGGACCAAAAGTTTCGGTGTAGTAGAGCGCATCGCTCTTGACGATTCCTTCAACGATGGTGGGGTGTGCGAAGTAACCCTTGTCAGGATCACCGAGGAAGTTGTTGCGCGGATTCTTTGCCGTGATGCGACCAGTACCGGTAGAACCAAGAACTTTGTGATGACCTTGGATCATTTCCAAATTCTTCTCGTGGGTATTGAGGTAAGCCTCGCTGATCATGGGGCCATAGAGAACTGCCTTAGTGGGATCACCAATGATTGCGTTCTCTACGGCGCTTACCCAAGCGTTCTTTACTTGATCGTAGATCTTTTCGTGCACCCACAGTGTTCCCATCGAGGTGCATCGTTGTCCTGCGGTACCGAAGCCAGCGAAGAGCGCGCCTTCGACGGCTAGATCAATGTTTGCATCTGGCATCACGATCATGGGGTTTTTGCCACCGAGTTCCAAGCATGGTGATTGCAAATAACGCCCGCAGAGCTCGCCGATCTTTCGACCCACTTCGGTGGAGCCAGTAAAGCCGACCTTTTGAATGAGCCCACGCTCTAAGACTTCATTCAGTGCTGCGCCAGTAGTGGCGCCATCGGCAATCACTACGTCAAGGACACCTTGAGGAACGCCACCTGCGCGGAAGATGTTGGCCATGGCAGTGGCAACTGCTCCCGCAGTTTCTGCTGGCTTCCAGACGATGCTGTTTCCGGTAAGGAGTGCAGGAACCAAGTACCACGACGGAACAGCGGCCGGGAAGTTTGCGGCGGTGATGATCATCGTGGTGCCGACTGGCATGCGGAAAGTGAAGAGTTGCTTATTGGGCATTTCGCTCGGAACGGTTTGGCCGTAGAGGCGACGACCTTCACCCAGGAAGAAGTCACAGGTATCGATCACTTCTTGTACTTCACC
>RGER01000216.1 GCA_009917815.1 Actinomycetota bacterium | reverse complement strand
CGTCCCGGCTGCGGGAAGCGGCGAGCGACTTGGCGCTTCGCTTCCTAAAGCATTAGTACCTGTTGCCGGTCACTCTCTCATTTGTCGCGCGGTTGAAACCGTCGCGCAATACGCGGACTTGATCGTGGTTGCGGCTCCTCATGGTTATGAAAAACCAATGGCTGTTGCGGTTGAAAGATGGAGTAAGCAAACCTCAATCATTACTGGCGGTAGCACGAGGCGCGAAAGTGTCGCACTTGCTCTAGCAACGCTGCCAGACGATGTCACCCATGTCTTGGTGCACGATGCGGCTCGTTGTTTTACACCCGGGTCTGTCTTTCTCGAGGTGATTCACGGGCTAAAAGCCGGAAACGAAGCAGTGGTTCCGCTTCTTGGCATGGTGGATACGATTAAAAGAATTGATGAGAATAAATTCATTGTGCGCACTGAAGATAGGAATTTTTTAGGGAGAGTACAAACTCCGCAAGGATTTTCTTTATCAACGTTAAGAGCGGCGCATGCTCGCGAGTGCAGCGTAGAAGCCACGGACGATTCCATGATGGTGGAAGAGATGGGAATACCAGTACTCACAGTGCTCGGGCATGATCTATCAAGGAAAATCACGACTTCGGCAGATCTTGAATGGGCCGAAGCGTATGTTGCAAGGAGAATTAAATGAGAGTCGGAATCGGTGTAGATGTTCACCGTTTTTCTAGCCAGGAGGGGCGCGAGCTCTGGCTCGGCGGACTTTCTTGGGAGAATGAAAGAGCACTCGAAGGGCACTCTGATAGTGATGTAGCTGCTCATGCCATCTGCGATGCTCTGCTCTCAGCAGCCGGCGCCGGAGATTTAGGAACGCACTTTGGTGTCGATCGCCCAGAGTGGAGAGGGGCTAGTGGCAGCCTGCTCCTAGCAGAAACGGTGAAGATCGTGCGCACTCTGGGATTTTCCGTCGAGAATGTATCGGTGCAAATTATTGGCAACAGCCCACGGATCGCATCTCGTCGAATTGAGATGGAAGCTGCACTCACTTTGGCCGTGGGAGGCGCCCCGGTAGCCGTCTCCGGGACGACAACCGATGGTTTAGGGCTCACCGGCCGCGGTGAGGGCATCGCGGCAATTGCGACTGCTTTAGTTAGTTAGGCTTACCCGGTGAGACTTTATGACACCGCCACCCGGCAAGAGAGCGATTTCCAGCCGCTTGTCGCGGGTGAGGTCTCTATCTATCTCTGTGGCGCCACCGTTCAATCCTCACCACATATTGGCCATATTCGTAGCGCCATCAATTTTGATTTGCTTCGCCGTTGGCTAGAGCGTGGTCACGGCTACAAGGTCACATTCGTACGCAACGTCACCGATATCGACGACAAGATTTTGCATAACGCAGTGCACGAAGAAATGCCGTGGTGGGCACTCGCAATGAAGTACGAGCGTGAATTTAATGCAGCGTATGCCTCCCTCAACTGCATTCCGCCCACATACGAACCGCGAGCTACGGGTCACATCACTCAAATGATTGAACTGATGTCCCTGCTTATTGAGCGCGGACATGCGTATGCGCCTGGCAACGGAGATGTCTATCTCGAAGTTCGTTCTCTCTCTGAGTACCTCACGCTCTCTGGACAGAAAATCGACGACCTGCAGTCGGCGGCAGACAGTGATAATGCAGACGAGATTCAGTACAAGAAAGACCCCCGTGACTTTGCTTTGTGGAAAGCTGCGAAACCAGGAGATCCTTCCTGGCCGACTCCGTGGGGCCCAGGTCGTCCGGGTTGGCATCTTGAGTGCAGTGCGATGGCTCATCAGTATCTGGGCGAAACTTTCGACATTCATTGCGGCGGCTTGGATCTTATTTTCCCGCACCACGAAAATGAGATCGCACAATCAAGCGCTGCCGGGTATGGCTTTGCACAACGTTGGTTGCATAACGCTTGGGTGACTACCTCTGGCGAAAAAATGAGCAAGTCGTTGGGTAACTCACTCAAGGTTCACGAGATTCTCACAACTGTGCGCCCCATCGAATTGCGTTGGTACCTCAACTCTGCGCATTACCGTTCAATGCTTGAGTACTCGCCTGATTACCTTGCAGAGTCGGCAATCGGCTTCCAACGCATTGAGAACTTTATTGCCCGGGCAGAAGAGATTCTGGGTGAGAGCACGATCTCAGCCGATGTGCCACAAGCGTTTCGAGCTGCTCTCGATAACGATTTGGCAGCGCCGCAAGCCCTGGCTGTTCTTGCTGACGTTGTTCGCGAAGGTAACACCGCACTTACTGCGGGGGATAAGAACGCGATTCGCGCCTCGCTCGGTGACGTGCGCGCGATGCTCGAAGTCTTTGGTTGTGATCCACACACTGGTCCTTGGGCAAATAGTTCAAGTGATCTCACCGGTGTTGTTGATGAGCTCGTCAAGGTAGTGCTCGAGCAGCGCAACGCTGCCCGGGCCAGAAAAGATTGGGCTGCCGCGGATGCAATTCGCGATGGTCTCGCCGCAGCGGGAATCGCTGTGGAA
>RGER01000215.1 GCA_009917815.1 Actinomycetota bacterium | reverse complement strand
GCAATCCAGACGGAGGTGGCGGTACTCGGCTTTCGTGCCGATATGACCGATGCCGGTGATACCACCGATGTGAAGGTCATTAAGAACAGTACGCCGATGTCCAATGAGATGTTAGCCGACCGTATTGGCCTTCTGCCCATCGCCATGCCCGAGGGGGAGGGCTGGGAGAAGGAGAAGGTGCTCTTTCGACTGAAGGTTGTCAATGACAAGGACGAGGTGCGTGTAGTTACCGCTGCTGACTTTGAGTGCCTGGAGCAACGTGCCGACGCTGAGGAGAGGCAACAGATTCCCAATACCCGCTTCTTCCGCCCTGACCCCTTTTCTGGAGAGACCTGTATTATTGCCGTGCTGAAGCCGATGATTGAGGGCCAGGACCCGGAGGAGATTCATATTGAGGCCTATGCGACCCTGGGACGTGGCAAGGAGCATGCGCGCTTCAATCCGACGTCACAGTGCTCGTATGGCTACACTAGGGACACGGACCAGGGGAAGATCAAGGCACTATTTAACTCGTGGCTCGTCAACCAGAAGAAGGTGGATCCGAAGGATCTGGAATCCGATGCAGAGCGCAAGACTGTGTTAGAGAGGGAGTTCCGGAGCTTGGAGATTTATCGGTGTTTCGTGGCCGACGAGGATGGTGAGCCGAATAGCTACGACTTTACTGTGGAGACCCTGTCCACGATGCCTGTACAGAAGATTGTCTACCAGGCGCTTTTGGAGATTGCTTCGCTAGCCGATAAGTATTCTTCCCTGGATCGTGGAGACCTTCCTGAGTCGGTGGATATTCGTCCGGCCGATGCGAGGCTGAAGGGCTATGACTTCTGGTTTACTGGTGAGGACCACACCCTCGGCAACATGTTTCAGACGTGGCTAGATGATAACAAGGTGGGGCGGGGCAAGAAGGATGGTGACGTAACCTTCGCCGGCTACAAGGTTCCGCACCCGTTGCGCAATGAGATGCTCCTGCGCGTCGGCATCTTTGATGGTAAGCAGGAGACGGCGCGCCTGGCTGTGGCTGAGGCGGCCCAGTCGTGCGCCGAGATGTTCCGCACGTGGGCAGCTGCGTGGGTGGGCACGGCCGAGGAGGTTGGCCTGATGACTTTGGGCAAGGCGAGGAAGCCGTGGGACGCGCATGCGGAAGCACGCGCAAAGACGCATGCGGAAGCGAAGGCGGCTGCACTCGCGGCAGCCGCCACGAAGCCTAAGCCTAAGGCACGTGGCTAATTAAATAACAATGCCGATAGATATTCGCGCCATTCCAGTTTTTTGTATAAATCTGGACAAGCGCCCTGAACGCTTCAAGAAGTTTTCCGCCCAACCTGGAGCGAAAGCACTTCTGACCAACATACAACGATTTCCGGCCGTGGATGGAGCCACAATTGACCCGCTGAAATCGGATAAAATCGCCTTACAAACCAAATACAACATCTTACACAAGACACGAAGATCCCATGGGGAAATAAATACACTCGGTGCCATAGGATGTTCTCTGAGTCATTATGGAGTGTGGCAGAAATTTTTAGAGGGCAAGGCTGACTACTGTTTGGTGTTAGAGGATGATGCTGATGTGCCAGTGGATCTACGGGAACAGCTCATGGCCTGTACCGAAGGTAGACATGCATTCGACGTCTGGGCGCTGTCCTATAGGCTACGTGGCAGCCTTCGTGAACACAGTGGGTCCTGGAAAGTGCCCGAGTATTATTGGGGCACCTCTGCCTATATTATAAGCAGGGCAGGTGCCGAGACCTTGTCCAAGTCATTTTTTCCTGTGGAATGCCACATGGACAAGTTTTTCTGTCTACAGAGTGATCTGGGCTATATTCGTCTGGTAGTCCACGAATCGATAAATATGTGGACACTCTCCTATGGCTCAGATGTTCAGATGTACAAGTGCGACTTATGCGACTTTCCGGATAGCATGGACGGCTATATGGCGGTTGATAAGCGCATATTGTATGCAGTGACCGCAGTGACAGCAGCCGCGATTTTCTCCTTATTTTTATTAAGGACAACTATAAAACATGAATGAGTTTCTAGCAGCCTTTCTCGCAATAACAGTATGCGTGGCATACTATTATTGGAAAATAGAACCTATTAAGAAGGCCCCGTGTATGAATACGTTCCCTAAGATCATCTTCCAAACGTGGAAATCTAAGACTGATATACCCGCCAATATGGCCTACTGGTCTTCTACATGGAAAAAGAACCATCCTAGCTATTCGTATATCCTCTGGGATGACGCAGATAATCGCGCCTTTGTCAAAGAACACTTTGACTGGTTCTTGCCAACCTATGACGGGTACGACAAGGAGATAAAACGCGCAGATGCGATACGATATATGTTTCTCTATAAACACGGAGGTATCTATGCCGACATGGACTTTGAGAGCTTGAAGCCTTTGGACAAACTTCTAGATGAATACGCCTGCTATGATATTCTCCTCGGCTCCATCCGTTCTTCATGGTCGCCATGGCATATGCGCAACAGTA
>RGER01000214.1 GCA_009917815.1 Actinomycetota bacterium | reverse complement strand
TTGGTCGGTGTGGGCATTCTGGTGTTTGCATCTAAAACAAAAATAATATAGTTCAATTTTTAGCCCAACCTCAGATCTAGACCGTGACAATGCCTAAATTTTATTGATTTTCCAGTTGTTTCATTAAGCCTGTAGCCTTATCTAAGGCGGCATATGCTTTGAACTTTGCTTGAGTGAGAGCGGCCTCTGCAACCGTTTTGCGTCGGAATGCTTCTGCGACTATATGCCGTGTAGCAATATTGGCAGATGAGGCTTTCAGAAAAGATGGCTGGGAGCCCCTGGGCTCACTCTCGTCGTCATCGCAGCATCTTGCAGAGCGGTACGAATGTTCCTGCTCTTCCAAGGCAGTGGCCTCAGTCAAGGCGTTCATGTGGGCTTCCGTTGCTGTCATCAGCGCGGCTGTATAATCTCCCCATGCGGCAACGGCATGCGCGGCCTCTTGAGAAGCAGAAAGAACTGCTTTTGCCATTTCAAGGTGCTCTGCTGCCGACATCTTGGCTGTTGCTGTTTATAGGGTGATGATTGAATTTCAATTTTTTAACACAATAACTAGGCTAGTTCAGCTTGGCATGTAGTCAACTTCAAAGCCTTTGTCCACCCAGTATCTCGTTTACGAGCAGCCTCAAGTTGCGCCTGTAATGCTCTGAGACTCTTACCCCAATGCCCCCCGCTAGTTATCTCTCTCTGTACCTGAGAGATGGACTCCTTCAAGATACCAGATTCGGTAACAACGATCTCCTTCAATGCAGTATCCAAAGTATTATGACGCTTCTCAACAACCTCTGCATCATCCTCTAAACCCTGGATGCGGGCATTTGTGCCATTTTGGAAGTCATCCAATGCAGTTTTAAAACGGCCAAGGAGCTCCAGGTTTCCTTGCTCGGCAACCGATAGAACATCTGCGGCGTACTTGTTCATTTTCTTGAACTTTTCCTCCTTCTCAGCCATGAAGTAGTAGAGCTGAGAATACACACACAAGAGGATCACCACAAGGGCGCAAAGGTCATTCAGCCAGGCAGGGGTCTCTGCATTTCCTTTCATCCCGAGAAGCATTTCAGGTGGAGTAATATATAAACTCGTAATCAATTGTTTCAATTTTTAAAAAAATGGGTTAGGGTGGAGTACCCAAGTTAACTAATCCACGCACTTTGCAATTAGTACGACCCAAGCTCAGGTTCATCCTCATCCTCAGGGTTAAGGATCATGCGCGGCTTTACTAGCACCTCGCGCGTCCCGTCAGCGAACGCTGTGACTTGCAGAGGGGTTACTACTACAAAGGTCGCCATAGTCAGAAGGGTGCCAGCAACCGACCGCTCAAGAGTGGTGTCGTAGGAAGCGTGGTAGTTGCAGCCGGTAGGAGGCGCATCGGATGAGGGGCCAGGAGAAGGAGGTGGCGTTGTCACGGCAGAGATAGCATGGGTGACCTCTGCAAGCGTTACAGGGGTCGCGCCGAGGCTCGCGAAGCGACTATTCAGGCTCTCAAGGGTCATGGTCACCACGAGCGTCTGCTCGGTCGGCGGATCCCCCTCCTCATTAAAGAACTCCACCATAGTGGCCATAGAGCCGTGACTCAGAAGGAGGTCCTGAATGGCCTGGCGACTGATCGTGATGCTTGGGCTCTCGTCACCATCCACAAAGTCAAAGGGGCCGGGAGCGTGTACGACCTCCTCTTCTGCAGACGGTGCAGGCAGCATGAAGCACTGCGCACACACGTCAAACTCACACTCGGCGCAGTGGTAGAAGGGAATTGTGAGCTGGTGGGTCTCGCAGATATCACACATCACGCTCGCAGGGACGCCGTAGGCGGGAGGGATATCACCTGCTGCAAAGAACTCCAAGGGGCACGGGTGCTGGCGGGAGGAGTGGCGCAAAGATGCGTGACGGGCAATGGTGGCACGCGCTGAGTCCAGAACCAGTGCCCAGGCTTCCGCGTCCTCGGGCGTCACAACGGAGGGAGGAGGCGAGGGGTCCGTCAGGAGGGCTCGTGCGCGCTGGGTAGGGTCTACGATCTCAGCCTCGTCTGCCGAGGGGGCGAAGGTGAGCTGGGGCTGCGCGAGCAAAAGCGCCACCACTTCATCGTCATTGTATTCGGCGGGAGGGTACACAGAGACGAGCTGCGTCCACTGGGCGTCCGAGAGAGGTGTGCCACCCTGCTCCTGGAGAATGCGCTCAAGCTCAAAGCGCTCAATGACTACCTCATTGAACTCGTTAATCTCAACCTCAGCCTCTACGCCCGCGGTCATGCCTACGCCACCAAAGTCGCGCAGAATGTATTCCAAGCTAGCGCGCGAGAGGCGGATGACGCCGCCCCCGTACTCCTCTTCCTCGTCCTCCTCGTCGTCTTCGTCCTCCTCTTCCGACTCGGACTCGGGGGCAACGGCGCAGTCCTCCATCTCAACGGCCTCCTTGCGGCACATGGGGCACGTGCTGTTCTCTTGGCGTACGTGCCACTTCGCGATGCACTTGGGGTGAAACAGGTGACCGCATGAG
>RGER01000213.1 GCA_009917815.1 Actinomycetota bacterium | reverse complement strand
GAGAGGAAGTTCTTGCCCTTCAGGCTGCCCTGGCCCATCGGGTTCTGCTGCGCCCACACGGAGTTGGGGTCCTTGGGGAGAAGCTCGGAGGGTGTCAGCTGGTCGCGAGGGTAGCATCCCGCCGGGCCCTGCGCACTGTCAAACTCGGAGGGGCCGGTCACATCATCCATATTGGCGAAGCCCTGGTGCGTGTTTCCACTGGCATCCATGTTGGCAAAATGTGCCTTGTTTCCACTCATATCCGTGAAACCACTCGCACCTCCATTGAGAGCAGCACTGAGATTGCCCAAGCCGGCACTTTGCATCGCCTGCGCGATCGCAGGGTTATTAGCAAGATCCTTTAGCTGCGCTTTTCCAGGAATGTCAGTGGGCATCTGCCGACTATTGGAATCCGCCCCCATTGTGGAAGCATCAGCAAAACCAGACTTCATTGCAAATAATGACGGATTCAGTATATATAGACCTAACACTACAACAAGTCCGACCGCCAGAATAGTACCGAATGATCCCTGAAATATAGAGGAGGCCATTTTCGTTTCTGAAATAGAGGCAGGCAATAATTTGTGGCCAATATATTCTAAAAATCACCCTCCTCGTCCTCTTCATCCTCCCAATCGGTATCCTCCCCCCCTCGGAGACGAATATATTCCTGGGTAAGGCGTTCAGCCACAAAAAGTGCCTTGGCAGCCCGTGCTCTAGCCTTCAAGACATCGGATTTCTGGAGGGTACGCTTTGCCGGAAGTTCCTCTTCCTGGAATTGAATCACCACCTTCTCAGCCTGTTTCATTTGCCCCATCTTAAATACGATCGTGAACTCCTCCTTGGAAATCACCAGGCTCGTGGCCTCGTATTCTATTGCCCCTTCAAACTCGGAGGGCACGTCGCCGGTAGGTATACTCAGCCGAATGCGCCCCTTCAACCAATCGGCGGTAAGAGGTTTCGTGAACCAGCCGGTAGTACCTTCAATTATGGGCTGAATGGCCGCGCTAACGATATCTTCATCCTTGTATAAATTCGTAGTCACACCATCTTCCCTTGTGGTCTGTAGCCGGAAACCATTCGTCAGTTGGCAAGTATACAACCGGGCGCTAGCATCGTAAGATGGCTTGTGGATTTTCATTTGCTCATGCGTGGAATTTTTAAGTATAGAAATATACTCAGCACAATAGAAAATGGCGGTGATAACACCATGGATAGAATCGCTCATTGATAAGACGGTGCATACACTCAAAGATGATACTGTAAAAAAGAAGATTCAGATACTTATTCTGGAGCCATTTATTCAGTACATGATTGAATTGATATTCCCCTACATGATCATCATGTGTGTTATATTCGCTGTATTAGTTGCGCTCCTCATAAGCATTCTTTGGATACTTGTGTATAAATCTTCCTGATTCCGTATTATACCAAATGATTTCGCCGGTCGGTCTAAATAGAAACAATGTCTACTCCGACATCTTCCATAAATACACAGGTGCTGGGGTCTATGATCCGCAGTTGGGTGCATTTTGACAATCTCGCCGCGACATTTGCAAGACAAGCACAGCAGGCTCGCTCGGCCAGGGCGCGTTGGGAAGAGCAGATTTTAACAAGCTTGCGCGAAAATAAGATGATAAATGCCATAATACAAATAACCGGGGGTAAGCTTTCCGTACACGAAGAGAAACATGCGAACCCACTTACACTTCAACGGCTGGAAAGCATTCTTCACGACTATTACGGCAAGAAAACGCCGGGGAGTAATGATGAGACAGCCGATATCATGGCATTTATAAAAGCGAATCGGGGCTCCACCGTGGAAACCCGTCTTAAAAAAAGTTGAAACCGTTGGCCGTCCCGTAAGGCAGGTCCCTTATTGTTTATCCGTTGTAGATGGCGAACGACTTTCAAGTGTGGTTGGATCAGGAGGTGTGGGGGTTCGGCGATGAGCGTGTCGGGAGGCGCGAAGTTATTTACGAGTTTACCGATTCATTGACGGCATTCATGAATCGGATCGGCTATACCATGGGTCCACAGTGGGGGAGTAAAATGGTGGCCAGGTGGATGTACACGATTCAGCGCGACATCATTGCCCGGAGGCGTTACAATGTACCTGTGGCATATCCGGCTCCAGTCCACAGGAACTGGCCTGAGGATCTGCGCGAATTCAATCATGTCATGAGTTATGATACGATTTCCAAATTCATGGAAGGATGGAAATCGTATAGTGATTTTGAAGAGGGTACGCATGTCGGACGACGAATGTTCCATGAGCTACAGGACATTGTGTATCCGTTCATTGACATGGAGAAAAGCTACAATGGGCAGGTTGTTTACGAAGCGCTCTACGATTCGGAGAGCGACTCGGATGAGAGCTGGCGGGGGAGTAAAAGGAGGGGTGTGGATGCCTATATTGCCGACATGGGCGATGGCTTCCATCGTTAGCTACCCTCACCACTTATTCGTATTGAACGGCATGATACCGATTGTATCGGCATCAAGCTTAAA
>RGER01000212.1 GCA_009917815.1 Actinomycetota bacterium | reverse complement strand
CACCAATGCGTGGGGCGAGGTGCCCACGATGCTCGATCACTTGTCCTCGGTGTGGGGCGCGATCTCCGCGAGCACGGTTGAGACATTGAAGACCAACGCCCAATTCTTTTTGGACAACGGATTGCTGTCTTGGGTGATGGGGACCAATACCGGCGTGGGCGCGGATGGCTTGCGTACCGATGGAAAGGACCTTGGATACGGGTGTGGTGATGCAGGGACTGATCGAGCAGTTCCGGATCGTCTTTTTGGAGTGGACTTGACCTCGGTCTGTGTGAACCATGACCGTAACTATTCCAAGTGTGGGTCAAAAGAGGAGGCCGATGCGATCTTTAAGAAGGAGATTTTCGAAACTGTCAATGCTGCGCGTGGGCCTGTTCTTGCGGCTATCGCCGCTGAAATTTATTTCCAAGGGGTCAGCAAAGGCGGGCAAGCAGCTTATGAAAGCGGGTGCCCAACGCAAAACCCTTGACCAAAAGACTTTCAACAGGGAGAAGCCCTTGAAATACATCAATGAATGTTTGAGCCGGAGTCGGCAGGCCGTCCTTTCCTTGCTCATCACCTTTGCAGGGGTCGCAGGGACCTCCGCATATGCAGATGCAAGAGATCCGCAAAGGCTGGAGGAGGTCAATATCGCCAGAACAATCGCCAGTGACCTGCAGCTTCCGGACAACTTGTCGGAGCTTGAGCAGCAACAATTTCTTGAGGCCAAGCCATCTATCGCCAGGACGTTGCTGTTGCTGTCTTATACGACGCTTTCCGTAGGGCGACTCAAAACCATTTTGAAATGGGAGCACACCTCAGAGCCCGAATTTGCTCCGGGGCTATTACCAGGTGCTGGAACATACCAACCCACTCTGTACTTATCTGGACGAGCAAGGAACTGGAGACTTCACGCCGATGGAACAGTCTCTCTAGATGTGATTTGGTTTCCTTTCTCACGGGCCACTCAAAAGTATTACTTGGAAACCCAGTGGTACCGCAAAGATGGCAACGCCTGGTACCTCTTCAAGCAAGAACGAAGGGAAATGGCGGGATGCAACAAGTGGCCACGCTGCATCGCAGATGAGTCGTGAGCCGACGAGTGGTTGAGCCCGATAAGAAGGCTTTGAGCTGAAAACAACCGATTTCAACACTTAAGGAGATAGATGATGAGAACGCTTGAATTGAACGAAATGGCCCAAGTCAGTGGAGGCTTGGTTGGTGCGGAGTCTGGATCGTTGCTGTGCGATGCCGCCGTTACACGTCCACCGGGCACGAATGCCTGGGGGGAGGTGCCTACCCTCATCGATCACATGTCTTCGTCTTGGGGCGCCATCACGGCGAGCGCCCAACAGTCTCTACTCAACATGGGCCAGTTCTTCCTCGATAACGGTTTGGTTTCGTGGATGTTGGGAACCCAGTCAGGGGTGGGTCCTGAAGGGGTGCGCACTGACGGGGAGCCAATAGGCTATGGATGTGGCGATGCTTCGACGGATCGATTCGTCCCTGACCGGATCTTCAATGTAGACATTACGGATGCATGCGTTCGGCACGACAGGAACTTTGATGGGTGTATGTCCAAGGCTGAAGCCGACCTCACGTTCAAGAAGGACGTTTATGATCTTTTGATCAAAGGCAACGTAAGTCCAGCGCTTGCGTCAATGACGGCCGAGTTGTACTACCAAGGTGTCAACCTGGCGGGTCAGTCGGCCTATGACAAGGCATGTCCAATCACTAAGCCATGAATTCAGAGTTCTAACAAACGGGACTACAAATGAAGTACACCTTTGCATTGCACAAGCTCCTGCTGGCCATTGGGATCGTCGCGACCTTCACAGCAGCCAACGCGGGGTCGGCAACCCCGACTTCTCTTGAAGAAGTCAACGCATTTAGGCGTGCCCTTGGCTCGCTGAAGATCCCGGATTCATTGACTGAATCAGAAGAGGCTGCGTTTTTGAGCTCTAGAGACTCCATCGCCCGAAACATTCTTCTGCTGACCTATCAGAACCTGACGGTTGACCGTATCAGAAAGATTCTCCGATGGTCGGGTGAAAAAGATCCTGAATTTGCGCCGGGAATTATTCCTGCCTCGGGTTACGGCCAAAGTCCTCCCTACATCTTCAACCGCACTCAGAACTGGACGTTAAAGCCAGACGGTACTGTGACGGTTGAGGTGGTCTGGACACCGTTCTTCAATGACATCAAAAACCACTTCATCGAAACCCAGTGGTACCGTAAAGACGGCGATATGTGGTACCTCTTCAAGCAAGACCGGCGAAATATCCCTGGCTGCAACAAGAGGCCTCGTTGTGAGGGAGATCCGGCGTGATGTTCTGGAGGACTCGGCAAGACCAACCCGCGCCTCGACGGCCCCAACGCGCCGTGTCGTTACGCGCCGCCCGGCGAGCCGCGGCCTTGGGGTTAGTGGGTGTGATTGCCCTTCAAGCCCTCAACAGCTTCGGTTGTGCCCATCAAAGCCTGAGTCAGTTTGGGGTATCGCTGCTTTTGATTTCATGGCCCATGGCTCCGGCGCTTG
>RGER01000211.1 GCA_009917815.1 Actinomycetota bacterium | reverse complement strand
GAGAACTTCGGCGGCGTGCGACCGGCAAACTTCCTTGATATTGGTGGGGGTGCCTCCGCTCAAGTGATGGCCGACGGATTGTCGATCATTCTCTCTGACCCAGCGGTTAAGAGTGTTTTTGTTAACGTCTTTGGTGGCATCACTGCCTGTGATGCCGTTGCGAACGGCATTGTGCAGGCGCTCTCGATGCTGGGAGAGAAGGCAACAAAGCCGCTTGTTGTTCGGTTAGATGGAAACAATGTCCTTGAAGGGCGCAGAATCTTGAATGAAGCAAACCATCCGCTTGTAGAGCAGTTAGACACCATGGATGGCGCTGCTGCACGTGCCGCCGAACTCGCAGGAAAGGCTGGAAAGTAAGATGGCAATTTTCCTCGATGGCAATTCACGCATTCTCGTCCAAGGTATTACTGGTTCAGAAGGAACAAAGCACACGAAGCGCATGCTCGCTTCGGGTAGCCAGGTCGTTGCTGGCGTCACTCCTGGAAAGGGTGGGCAAACAGTAGAGATCGATGGCCACGCCATTCCAGTATTCAATTCGGTGCAAGAGGCGCGTGCTGCTACGCACGCTAACGTCAGCGTTGTTTTTGTGCCCCCTAAATTCACCAAAGGGGCCGTTATCGAAGCGGTGGACGGCAAGATCGAATTAGTCGTTGTTATCACTGAAGGTGTTCCGGTTCATGATTCGGCAGAATTCTTTGCCTACGCGCAGGCGAGCAAGCACACTCGTCTTATCGGTCCGAACTGCCCTGGTTTGATCTCTCCAGGATTATCAAACGCCGGAATCATTCCAGCGGATATCACAAAGAAGGGACCAGTTGGTTTGGTCTCCAAATCAGGAACTCTGACTTACCAAATGATGTATGAACTTCGCGATCTTGGATTCTCTACCTGCATTGGCATTGGTGGCGACCCCATTATTGGCACGACGCATATCGATGCGCTGCGAGCATTCGAAGTAGACCCAGAGACGAAAGTTATTGTGATGATTGGTGAGATCGGTGGCGACGCTGAAGAGCGAGCCGCGGCATTCATCAAGGAACATGTCACGAAGCCCGTGGTGGGATACGTTGCTGGTTTCACAGCACCTGAGGGCAAGACCATGGGTCACGCAGGGGCGATTGTCTCTGGATCATCGGGTACCGCCCAGGCCAAGAAAGAAGCTCTCGAGGCGGCCGGCGTACGAGTCGGCAAAACACCGAGTGAGACTGCTCGCCTTCTTCGCGAGATCCTGTAACAGTTTGCGGGTGAGTGCTCACCGCAATCCCTACGGCCTAGCGGTTCAAGAGGCGTTGCGCGCCGTCACGCTTACTCTCGTCCCTATTCTCCTTATTTCAATTGTTGCCTGGTCGTTTGCTGGGAGTAGAAATGGTCAGCTCGGAGATGCGGTTCATGGCGGAGCCTGGATTTGGTTGGCCTCTCACAAGGTGCTTCTTCACCTCTCGCTTCCGCCCGGGGATATTGCTGGGACTCTCTGGTTCACGCCTCTAGGGTTTCTTATTTTTCCTATAGTCGTGCTTCGCGGCGCGTGTAAGCGCATGATGAAAGAGAGTTCCAATTACCGCGGTGGACTGACTCTGCTCTCCACTTCGTACGGGGCTTTCCTCGGAATTGTTGCCTTACTTTCGGCAACCCACGCAGTTCGCCCCAACCCATTGAGCGCCTTCTTCGCTGGCTTAATTCTTACTCTTATCGCTGCGCTCACTCTGCAAGCGCCGCGCCTTGCTAAAGCCCAAGGGGAGCTTTCACGAGTGGTGAAGAGTGCACTCCTTAACGTTGCGGGATTGTTACTGGCCTCGCTCCTTCTCTTCCTGGTTTCTACGCTGATGAATTTCGGCCAATTACTCAATCTCTATGCAGTGCTTCGCGCTGGTTTTTTCGGCACCTTCTTGATTACCGTTGTGATGCTCCTAGCGGTACCTAATGCCGTGGCGATGACTATGTCGTATGTGAGCGGTGCGGGCTTTGCTCTGGGTTCTGGTTCACTCTTTTCACCATTTTCGGTGCACTCCGCTGAAATTCCAGCGCTGCCGATTCTTGCTGCTTTACCGGCAGGAACTGGTGCCTTCACCCATGCGCTTCCAGTTCTTCTTATTTTCTGGTGTATCTTCACCGGCTATCGATCAGTGGAAGGAGAGTTATCTGTGAGGTCTCGCCTGCGAGATGGCGCACTTCATGGGGCGCTCGCGCTTCTTCTGCTGATCCTTATCAATCTGCTCGCCGGCGGCTCACTACTCGGTGGCCGGCTTTCGGCTGTTGGAGCCTCTTTCTGGCGTATCGCACTTTTCGGCGGACCAATGATGATTCTTGGTGGTGCACTCGGCGCGCTTCTGGTCGGTCTACTTCATCGCTTTCAGCGTACTTAAACGCGCCTCTAGATCTGCTTGAAATCCTTCGGAGCAAGAGTTAGTTGCCATATGTGTATTTGCGCCTAGTTGGCACTCGGCGTAACGATTGATCTCCGAGCTAAGCAAGAGAGTGCCGATCGTGGTGAGAAAGGCGAACACAATCATGATGATGCT
>RGER01000022.1 GCA_009917815.1 Actinomycetota bacterium | reverse complement strand
CTGGCACACACCGCAAGAAGGGGTGGGAGGAGTTCTCTCAATCCGCCGTTGAGTTTCTCATCTCCCAGAACGAGCATTTCGTGGCCTTACTTTGGGGCAAGGATGCGCAATCACTCGCTCACCTCTTTGATCCTCTCCGAGTCTTGCACGCTGCGCACCCGAGTCCGCTCTCCGCCTATCGTGGCTTTCTTGGAAGTCGCACATTCTCCAAATGCAATGAATTGCTTCAGCAAAATGGCTGCCCGCCGGTAGATTGGCGATAGGTTTCTCGAATGCGTCGATTCTTTGCAGGTGCAAGAAGCGTCCCCATTACGTCATGGAGGGCCCCGTCGCAATGGCGCTGCTCTCCACGGACGTATCTGATTCTCTTCATCGGTCTCTATCTCTATGGCACGGGCGATGCGATCATTATTAATGCCACTCTGGGAGCGGGACCTTGGGTGGTCTTCGCCCTCGGTGTCACCCACGTAACAGGGCTCTCCGTTGCCTACACCACCTTTATTCTGAGCCTCTTCGCTGTTATCTGTTGGATCCCTTTACGCCAAAGGCCTGGACTAGGCACTCTGAGTAATGCTGTTGTTATATCAATAGCAATCGGTGTCGGTACTGCTCTCATACCGGAACCCTCGAATCTCTACGTAAGAATTCTCATGGTAGTACTCGGGATAATCGCGATAGCGGTCGCCAGCGCCCTCTATCTCACGTGTGGTTTGGGCGCAGGTCCACGCGACGGGCTCATGACGGGATTGAACATACGTTTCGGAGTACCTGTCGGCAGAGCGCGCCTTGTTGTTGAGGTCACCGTGGTAATTCTGGGATGGATACTGAGCGGCATGCCCAGGGACGGCAGCCTCGGCTTAGGAAAGAGCGTCGGACTCGGTACGGCGCTCTTTGCGCTGCTGATCGGTCGCTGCGTTGCCATTACTCTGGGTTTCGTGGGTCGTCGGTCATGACACTTGCTCATGCGCTTAAACAACTTCCGAAGATAGATAAGGAACTCGGAAAATTCATGAAAGTCTCACCCCCATGCGAACTGGGGGAAGGAGACCCGCCCTATAGAAATCACTTCGAAACACTTATGAAGGCAATTGTTTCACAGCAGATCTCCACCAAAGCGGCGGATTCGATCACGAATAAATTGAAACTATTGATCGACGACGATTTTTCGCCAGTGAAGGTGCTTGCGCTCTCGAATGATGATCTTCGAGGCGCAGGTCTCTCAAGCGCCAAGGCTCGAACCGCCACTGAGTTGTCGGAGGCATTTGTGTCGGGCCGGATTCCCGTGGAGAATTTCGAATTCATGCCAGATCATGAAATCACTACTGCACTTACGCAAGTTTGGGGGATCGGTCGCTGGACCGTTGAGATGTTTCTAATGTTCTCTTTGGCAAGACTTGACGTATGGCCGAGTGGTGATCTCGGAGTTCGTCGCGGCTGGTCGCTCATCAAGGGCGAGCCAATGCTTGAAGCGAAAGAGATTGAGCCGTTAGGCGATCCCTTTCGCCCGTACCGCAGCGTCGTGGCCTGGTATTGCTGGCGGGCCACAGAATTACTGAAAGAACCTCGGTGACTCTGCTTACTGCTTCCAGTTACAGCGTCGTAGTGTCGATGACGAACCGATAACGCACGTCACTTGCGACGGCTCGATCGTAAGCAGCATTAATCTCATCAGCTCTGATCATCTCCACCTCACTAGTAATCTGATGCGTTGCGCAGAATTCCAGCATCTCTTCCATTTCCGCGATGCCACCGATCATGGAGCCTGCAAGGCTTCTACGCTGAGTGAGCAGAGAGCCAGCCTGAACCGAGTAAGGCTTGCCTGGTAGCCCAATGATGACCAAAGTACCGTCCAGTCTGAGCAGACTCAAATATGTGTTGATATCGAGTTCTGCGGAGACGGTGTTAAGAATGAGGTCGAACTTCTTGCTTAATCTCTTTTTGAAAGACGTGTCACTGGTGTCGACGAAGTGATCGGCACCCATAGCTCGTGCATCCTTCTCTTTGGAAGCTGAGTGGGAGAGGACCGTGACTTCGGCGCCCATCGCGTGAGCGAATTTCAGGCCCATGTGACCTAGGCCCCCGAGACCGATAATTGCAACTTGCTTACCCGGACCTGCATTCCAATGGCGAAGTGGAGAGTAGAGGGTGATGCCAGCGCAGAGCAGAGGTGCTACCCCCTCGACCTTCAAAGATTCAGGAATATGAACTGCGTAATGTTCGTGAATGACGATCGCGCTTGAATAGCCTCCTTGGACGATGGTGGTGCCATCCTTCTCATAGGTGTTGTACGTTCCAGTCATTCCACCAGTGCAGTACTGCTCAATACCAGCCAAGCAATTCTCACACTTGCGGCATGAGTCAACGAATACCCCGACGCCTGCAAGATCACCAACCTTGAACTTTGAGACCTCAGAACCCACTCGCATTACGCGACCCACGATTTCGTGACCTGGAACCATTGGGAAAATTGCGGGTCCCCATTCTTCCCGTGCTTGGTGAATGTCTGAATGACAAATGCCAGCGTGCGAGATAGCGATCTCCACATCGAGAGCGCCTGGCTCGCGTCGATCAAAAGTAAACGGGACTAGCGGTGCTCCCGCGGAAAGTGCTGCGTAGGCACGAACTTGAGCCATGGTTTCCTCCCACAGTAGGTGCTGTCAGCCTAGAGCACCGATACCCTAAAGGCCGTGTGGCACATCATCCTTGTCTTCATCGCGGGTCTTCTGGTGGGGATGGTGAATGGAGTAGTAGGAGGCGGCTCAATCATCGCCTATCCCGTCCTTCTAGCGGTTGGTTTACCGCCAGTCACTGCCACGATCAACAATTCTCTGGGAGTCTCCAGCGCCAATATCTTTGCTTTGTTTGCCAATATTCGTCACGGTCGGGTTGATCTTCGCCCCTATATTCCTTTAGCTATTTCGTCGGCGGTCGCTGCGGGAGCGGGGTGTGCTGCCCTACTTCTCCTCCCGACAAGAGTCTTTGAATCACTCGCTCCTTTTTTGTTGCTCTTCGCAACCTGCACCCTCTTCATTCCAACGAAACCTCACTCTGATCATCGTGCAAGTTCGCTCTTTGAAATCGGTGCTATCGGGGCGAGTGGGATCTACTGTGGCTACTTTGGCCCGGGTCAAGGAGTGATGGTGCTAGCCACCCTTTCTCGAAATTCAAGTCGTACCAGACACGAGATCAATACAGGAAAGAACCTGATTATTGCGCTGACCAGTGTAGTTACTAGTGGAATTTTCATTATGAGCGGTCATGTCGTTCTGTGGGCAGTATTAGCTCTCTTCACCGGATCGGCGATCGGGGGATACCTTGGAGGGATTTACGTCACGAGAGTCTCGGCTCAGGTGTTTCGTGCCCTGATCATGATTGTGGGTTTCTCGGCCTCTATCTGGTTGTTTTTTCACACATTTGCCTAAAGATCAACTAGCAATACGAGAGCGACAGAACTTCCCATGGCAGGATGAGCCTCATGGCTGAGCTGATCTATTACTGCGGAACTATGGATGCTGGTAAATCAACGCTGGCCCTTCAGACTGCCCATAACCATGAATCTCGCGGGCGAACCGGAATCATTTTTACCAGTAACGATCGAGCTGGGGCTGGGATTCTCTCTTCTCGACTGGGTCTCCAGAAACCCGCCGTGGAAGTGAGTACGGAACTCAATCTTCACTCCTATGTTCGAGATCTGGTCTCCGAAGGGACTAGAGTCGAATACGTTATTTGCGATGAAGCTCAGTTTTACTCGCCTGAACACATAGAACAGCTCGCCTTGATCGTCGACGGCCTGGGAATTGATGTTTACGCATTTGGCATTCTCGCTGACTTCCGCACGAAATTGTTTCCTGGTTCGGCACGTCTCGTCGAACTGGCAGATCGCGTAAACACGCTACAAGTCGAGGCGCTCTGTTGGTGTGGTGGACGTGCCACTCATAATGCTCGAACATTCGGCGGCACGATGGTGACTGAAGGCGAGCAAGTATTTGTGGGGGACACCGATTCAGACACAGTTGTAGGTTACGAAGTTCTCTGTCGCCGCCACCACATGCGCCAGATCACTTACGCAGTTGCTAAAGAGATGAAGGAGATCAAATGAGAGGCTTCGAAGATATCTTTTCAGCAAATAGGCGTTATGTTGAGGATTTTCAATCTAGTGAACTCACTGGACAAGCCGCCCGCGGTCTAGCCATTGTGACATGCATCGATTCACGCATCGCGCCGTTGGCAATTATGGGTATGCAACCTGGAGACGCCAAGATTATTCGTAACGCTGGAGCACGCGTCACGGAAGACGTTCTGCGGACACTCGTTCTTGCTACACACTTGCTCAATGTCTCTCGCATCCTGGTGATGCCTCATACAGACTGCCGAATGGCTAGCGGGACAGAATCAGAGATTCATGCGGCAATCTTTGAAAAATCAGGAGTCGATACGCGCTCCGTTGAGATCCGGACGGTCCGCGACCCGCTCAAGGCGCTCGAAGTCGATCTCGACCGCATTAGGTCATTCCCACTCTTGGCGGCAAATATCGAGGTTGCCGGAGCGATCTTCGATGTCTCTACTGGTGCCCTCAATCCGATTTAAAGAACCCGATTTAAAGACGTTTGAGAGACTCTTACCTGGTGTCCGAGAGGGGACTTGAACCCCTAAGCCCTTTCGGGCACTAGCACCTCAAGCTAGCGCGTCTGCCTATTCCGCCACCCGGACGGGGTGTGAAGGGCGAGAGTACCAAGGA
The DNA here is from genome assembly GCA_009917815.1 of Actinomycetota bacterium. GTDB lineage: Bacteria > Actinomycetota > Actinomycetes > Nanopelagicales > Nanopelagicaceae. Next base: position 11,852 of record RGER01000022.1, on the reverse strand, counting down.
GAGCGACTCCCACCCAATTCGTCGGCTTTTCCCTCCTGGAAGGCGCCCTAGGCCTTTTGGATACGCCATGATGTAGCCATGGAAGAGAGCATGGAAAATGAGAGCGTCGCCATTCTGCAAGATCTGATCAGAATCCCCTCTGAGAACTTCGGTGATCGAGGAGATGAGCGCGATGTTGCCCTCTATATCCAGGCCACTCTCGCTGAGGTGGGTATAGAAGCCGAGCTGATCGAATCTGCCCCAGGTAGAACGAATGTCGCCGCTCGCATTAAGGGGGCAAGTGACCGCCCAGGGTTGGTGCTCCATGGGCATATCGATGTGGTTCCGGCCGATGCTCAGGATTGGTCCATCGATCCATTCTCCGGCGTCATCCAAGACGGAGCGATCTGGGGACGCGGCGCAGTAGATATGAAGGATATGGACGCAATGATGCTCGCGACAGTGCGCAATTGGGCCCGTACCGGATATCAACCACCACGTGACATCGCATTGGTCTTCTTCGCTGACGAAGAAGCAGGTGGTTCCTACGGATCACGATGGATGGTGGAGAACCGCCCCGATGTCTTTGCAGGCTGCAATGAAGCAATCTCTGAGGTAGGCGGATTTTCCATCACCCTCGAGAACAAGGCGCGGCTCTATCTCATCGAGACCGCACAAAAGGGCATCCATTGGATGCGTCTCGTCGCGGAAGGACGTGCGGGGCACGGGTCAATGGTTCATCCCGATAACGCAGTAACAGCGGTTGCAGAAGCGGTCGCCCGTATCGGCAACTATGAATGGCCACTTCGTCGCAGTAAATCCGTTGACGAACTGCTGGAGCGCGTCGCAGAAGTTTTAGGAGTTGAGTACAACCCCAACGATCCCGAGCCACTTGTGGCCCGGTTAGGACCGGTGGCCCGCTTGGTGGGCGCAACTCTGCGCAATACGGCCAATCCCACGCGCCTCAACGCGGGATATAAGGAGAACGTCATACCGCAATCGGCAAGCGCGGTGATCGACGGTCGCTTTCTTCCAGGTTTTGAAGATGAGCTCAACGAGACAATCCGAACGCTTGCTGGTGAGAAGGTACGGGTAGAAACCATCACGTCCGACATCGCACTCGAGGCCGCATTTGAAGGTGCGATGGTCGAGAATATGGTGAACTCCATACTTGCCGAAGATCCTGAAGGCATTCCCGTTCCCTATACGTTGAGTGGCGGCACCGACAATAAGGCGCTCTCTCACTTAGGGATCAAGGGATATGGTTTTTCACCGCTCAAGTTGCCAGCCGATCTCGATTTCACAGCACTTTTTCATGGAATCGATGAGAGGGTGCCGGTGGAGAGCCTTAAATTCGGTGCGCGCGTATTGGATCGTTTCCTAAGAAACGTCTAACCGATATCTATTCGGGTCGCGCGGATGATGCGGCGACGAAGTGTGATGATGCGCTTCCCATCGTGACGTATTTGCACCTTATCCAAGGTCCAGTGATGCAACTCGGCCTCTTCGACGAGCATTGATTTCACAGCGCTCCGTGGAAAATCCTTGGGAACAGTAATCGTTCTATACTCCAGGACGCTCTGCTGCTTTGCCACGGCCCTAATTCACTTCCGAAACTTCGTTGAGTGCCTCGCGAACTACTGGAGGAAGCGCCACACCTTCGGCAAGGAGTACTCCACGCAATTGCGCCGCAGTTCGTGCGCCTACAATCGCAGAGGTGACGCCGGGGGCGTCGCGCACCCAGGCAAGTGCCACTTCGAGAGGTGCGATACCGAGTCCATCGGAAGCGGCAGCTACTGCGTCTACAATGCTGCGTGATCGCTGGTCCAAATAGGGCTCCACGAATCCCGCGAAATGGGGGCTGGCACCACGGGAATCGATAGGCAGCCCAGTGCGGTACTTGCCAGTGAGTACGCCGCGCCCCAGGGGGCTCCATGCAAGAAATCCCATCCCCAATTCTTTCGCGCAAGGCAGTACCTCGCGCTCCACATTTCTGGAGAGGAGTGAATATTCATTCTGCGTTGAGGAGATGGTTGCCTTCAAAGCAGCGCTCTCCTGGATCGAGAAAGCGCGCGCTGTCTGCCAACCTGAGAAGTTCGATATACCGGCATATCTCACGCGTCCAGAAATCACTGCAACATCTAGGGCGGCGAGAGACTCATCTAATGGAGTGTTGTTATCCCACGCATGCAATTGCCATATATCTAGATGGTCCGTGCCGAGTCTTTGAAGTGATTGATCCAATTCACGCAAAATGGTGCGCTTCGAAGTATCAACGACGCGAACACCATCCACAAAAGAAAGTCCACCTTTGGAGGCGAGCACAACGTCATCTCTCTTAACGAGGGCACCGAGTAGTCCACCGATAACTCTCTCGCTATCGCCACTTCCATAAAGCGCTGCAGTATCAATGAAGTTACCGCCGGCATCTACGAACGCGCGTAACTGATCAGCCGCCTCATGCTCATCAGTATCTCGACCCCAGGTCATCGTCCCTAAACCGATCCTTGAGAGATGTAATCCAGTAGATCCCAGGCGGCGCAGTTCCATGTACGCGACCTTAGTACCCGAAGAGGCAGTAATCTGATCTTCCACGCTAGGGAGGGTCATGAAGCTCGCATTAAATCTCGGATACTGGTCGGGCGAGGCTGCCACCAATGCGGCCAATATTGAATTGGCCCTCGAGGCTGAGCGTCTCGGGTTTGATTCCGTGTGGGCGGCGGAGGCGTACGGCTCTGATGCGGCAACAGTTCTCTCCTGGATTGGCGCCAAGACGGAACGTATCGGCCTGGGGTCGGCGATTTTTCAGATCCCTGGTCGTTCACCTGCAATGACCTCGATGACGGCTGCAACTATTGATGCGCTCTCGGGTGGGCGATTCCGCCTCGGCATTGGCGTCTCCGGTCCGCAAGTGAGCGAAGGGTGGCATGGAGTGCGCTTTGATGCGCCCCTTGCGCGCACTAGGGAGTACTTAGAGGTGCTTCGCTTGGCCCTCGGGCGAAAGGTCGTTAAACACGAGGGTCTCCACTACCCCTTGCCGCTGGCCGATGGCCCAGGAAAGGCGCTCCGCCTCACGATCCATCCGGTGCGGGAAGAGATCCCGATTCTCTTAGCAGCGGTGGGTCCTAAAAATCTTGAACTCGCCGGCGAGCTTACCGATGGGTGGCTCGCAGTCTTCTTGGCGCCAGATTTTGCCGGTGAGCAAATTTCACATATTCAGACCGGCCGAGACAAAGTGGGTAAGAGCATGGAGGGTTTCGATGTTGTTGCCACCATGCCTATTGTCCCCGGACGCGACTTAGAGATGTGTGCGAATTTAGTGCGGCCATACGCAGCACTTTACGTAGGTGGCATGGGTAGTCGCGACAAGAACTTTTATAACAATTTGGTGGTGCGCATGGGTTACGAGAAGGAGGCAGAAGAAGTCCAGAACAAATATCTGGCACGAGATTATGACGGTGCCATGATGGCGCTCCCATTTGATTTCTTGGATCAGACTTCGCTCCTAGGCGGACCTGAACGCATGGCCGAAAAGATGCAGGCTCATGCCGCAGCTGGAGTCACAACTCTGGCTTTAGCCCTTCCCGATTCGGTACCAAATGAAGCGCGCATCAAAGCGCTGCGAATGGGTGCAGAGGCGTTCGACAAAGCAGGGGTGGGTTCGTGAGCTTTTTCGAATCAATCGTTCTAGGGGTAGTTCAAGGCCTCACTGAATTCCTACCTATTTCTTCCAACGCCCACATGCGCATCACTGCAGCACTCTTCGGTTGGGGTGATCCGGGGGCGGCCCTTTCTGCAGTCACGCAAATCGGCACCGAGATCGCTGTTCTTCTCTACTTTCGCAAAGACATTCTGCACATAGTCAAAGCCTTTCTTAAAGGGCTCGCAGGACGCGCGCATCGTCAAGGAAATGATTGGCGTCTTGCGATATTCATTATCATCGGTTCGCTTCCGATCGCCGTTTTGGGAATCGCGTTGAAAGATCCCATTGAAAATCAATTCAGATCTTTAAAGATCATCGCGTTATCTCTTATTTTCTTTGCCGTAATTATCGGACTCATCGACCGACGAGCAAAGGGCACACGCGAACTCACCTCCCTGACCCTCTCCGATTCTATAAAGTTTGGTTTAGCGCAGAGTTTGGCATTGATTCCGGGAGTTTCTCGATCGGGTGGAACTATTGCTGCGGGGCTAGCGCTCGGGTACTCGCGAGTTGCTGCTGCACGCTATTCATTCTTGCTCGCGATTCCCGCGGTGCTTGGTTCTGGTGGGCTGGAGTTGCGCAAAATTGGGGGAGCGGACTCTCCTGCTTGGGGACCTACGTTTCTAGCCACGATCATTGCCTTTGGCGTCGGCTATCTGGTGATTGCCTGGTTCTTAAAATTTCTTACCACTCACACCTTCCGCGGATTCATGGTTTATCGAGTTACTCTCGGTCTCGCTGTACTCACAGCCCTAGGTACAGGGGTCATCAGCGGATGACCGAGATCTTACTAATCAGGCATGCCCGCTCTTCTGCTAATGCCTCCGGAGTGCTCGCCGGGCGTGCAAAAGGTGTTCATCTTGACGACCAAGGCAAGGAGCAATCCAATCGACTTGCAGCAGCACTTGCCAACGTTCCTCTCACTCGTCTGATCTCTAGCCCTCTTGATAGATGCTTGGAGACCGCTCGAGCCATCGCAATCTCACACCCACAACTTTCAATTGAAAAGAATTCAGATCTCATAGAGATGGATTACGGCTCATGGAGCGGGCAAAAATTGTCAGTGCTTGCAAAGCGAAAGGAGTGGAAGTCAATTCAAGGCACTCCGTCTCTCGTTCGATTTCCTCGGGGAGAATCTTTCTTGGAAATGAACGCCAGAGCGAATCAAGCAATCACAGACATATTCGTCGAACACTCCAAAGGTAAATCTAGAAGTATCGTTGCCGTTTTTACACACGGAGACATCATCAAGGCGATCATTGCGCACTCCTTAGGTCTTCACCTAGACGCATTCCAGAGGATAGTTGTGGACCCTGCGTCGGTCTCTATATTGCGCCAAGAAGGCGACTCTCGATTTGTCGTTTCTCAGAACGTGCGGGCCGAAGGTTTAGAGGGCTTACTTGGCATTAGAAAGAGCGCAGCGACAGTGGGAGGCGGCGATGGCTCGAGTCATAAGCGAGTTCGATAAGCCCGAGTCCTTTATGGCCGGGGCCATAGGACTTCCCGGCGAGCGCACGTTCTATCTCCAAGTTAAGGATGGACGGCGATCATTCTCAGTTTCTCTAGAGAAGGAGCAGGTTTCGCTGCTCGCTGCTCGGATTTTAGAGATGATCGCGGGACGTACAAGTCCGCAGGCACGCGCAGGATCTTCAGCGCTCGACCTTCCACTCGTTGAAGAGTTCCGCGTCGGCGTTCTTGGACTCGCCTTCAATAATGAAGAGCAACTTGTGATCGTCGAAGCTCAAGCAATCACTGAAAGTAGTGAAACCCTTATCGAGGAAGATGATGAGGACGGGCCCGATCTGCTTCGAGTACAACTCACGATCGACGCGGCATTTGAATTTGCAACCGGTTCCCAAGCGGTCGTCTCAGCCGGGCGACCTCCATGTCCCTTCTGCGGAATCGTGCTTGATCCCAGCGGCCACGTCTGTCCAAGAGCCAACGGATACCGCCGCTAAAGTGCTCACCCTCCATGAGCTCGCGATGGGCGAGATCGACATCGAAGGACGCCTTGTAGAGGCTTCCAATGCCACGCTCTTCGGTTCGATCCACGTTGATGATCATTCGCTAGGCAATGTGATCTATAAGCCAGTCAGTGGCGAACGACCTCTCTGGGATTTTCAATATGGAACTCTCGCTCAAAGAGAGGTGGCCGCATATCAAGTCTCTGAAGCTCTCGGGTGGGATTTGGTGCCACCCACACTGTTGCGCGAGGGACCGTATGGCCTCGGAATGGTGCAATCCTGGATTGAGATTGAAGAGGAAGTGGATATCGTAGAGATCGCTCAAGGGGATCACCCAGACATCATTCGGATGGCGCTCTTTGACGCCCTTATCAATAATACGGATCGCAAATTTGGCCATTTACTCCCTATGGGCGGACGCATTTATGGATGCGATCATGGAGTCACTTTCCACCAGGAAGATAAATTACGAACCGTGCTGTGGCAGTTTCGCGGAGATCCAATACCTCAGGGTTTGCTTACAGATCTCCACGATCTCGAAAAGGCGCTTCCGATTCTTGTGGATTTGATCCATCCAGATGAGATCGCAGCATTGTTAGCTCGCCGAGAGAGTCTGCTTACCTCGGGCACCTATCCGCTACCGTCGCAGGATTGGCCCGCAGTCCCTTGGCCGCCCTTCTAGAAGTAGTAGGCTCGCGCAATGATCTCCTGGCCCACTCCGTTCATTCCGAAAATTGATGAGGGCTCATATCCCAACGGCATCACAATGTGGAGTTCCGAATTCGAGCGTCCCATACCCACCGGATCAATCTCACATGCTGATCTCTACGTGTGCGGAATAACCCCCTACGACGCTACCCACATGGGACATGCGGCCACTTACGTTGCATTCGATCTCTTGCATCGAGTCTGGCTTGATGCTGGCTATCCGGCTCGATATGTACAAAACGTGACAGATATTGATGATCCACTTCTGGTGCGCGCTGCAGAACGAGGCGTCTCATGGGAATACATTGCAGAGAATGAAACTCAACTTTTTCGTGAGGATATGACTGCGCTTCGAGTGATCCCACCGATGGCATACATCGGGGCCGTTGAAAGCATTCCTCTCGTGGTCGAGGCGGTAGAGAGGTTGTTGGAGTCAGGTCACGCCTATTGGGTCGAAGACGATGTGTATTTTGATGTCGCGAGCGATCCAGATTTCGGAGGACGAAGTCATCTCTCTGTTGAGCAACAACTCGAAATCTTCGGAGAAAGAGGAGGAGACCCCGATCGAATCGGCAAACGCGCACCGTTGGATTGCTTGCTTTGGAGAGGGCGGCGAGAGGGTGAACCTTTCTGGGAGAGCTCATTAGGAGCAGGGCGACCCGGTTGGCATATTGAATGCACTGCGATCGCCCTCAAATACTTGGGCTCCAGTATCGATGTCCAGGGTGGCGGCTCAGATTTACTCTTCCCACATCATGACATGGGCGCCTCCGAGGCTTACGCACTCACTGGAAATCGCTTTGCTCGGAATTTCGTACACGCAGGGATGATTGGATTGGAGGGCGAGAAGATGAGCAAGAGCAGAGGCAATCTTGTCTTTGTCTCCACACTTCGCCAAGCCGGCATTGACCCTAACGCTATTCGGCTCGCTCTTATGGAAGGTCATTACCGTAGTAATCGAGATTGGAGCGAAGCTCTCCTTGATCGCGCAATCGAGAGATTGCAGCTCTGGAGGGGCGCACTGGCCCACTCTCGGGGAACCTCAGCTACAGACTCCATAGATCGAATTCGAGAGTCATTAGCAAATGATTTAGATACCCCTAGCGCTCTTGCTGCAGTAGATAAGTGGGCTCTGTTGCAAAATGGCGAGGGAGAGGTCGGCGGTCCTGGCAAGATGTCCCGAGCGTTGGATGCACTTCTCGGCATTGCTATCTAGCTCTCTTCTCGACGCCTTAAATATCGTTCGAACTCTCTGGCGATCGCATCACCGCTGGCCTCGGGAAGTTCGGTCGCATCCTGTTGTTCTTCTAACCCCTGTACATATTGCGCAACATCGCTATCTTCCAGCGAGAGTTGATTGACACCCACCTCCCAGGCGAGAGCTTCTTCTTGCAAATCCTCAATTGGTATGCGAATTCCAAGTAGGTCATCGAGTCTATTGACTAGCGCGAGGCTCGCTTTGGGGCAGGGCGGTTGTGAGACATAGTGCGGAACTTGGGCCCATAGCGAAAAAGCATCTACTCCAGCGGCTAAGCAGGAGTTCTGGAGCACCCCGACAATTCCAGTGGGACCTTCGTATCGACTCGGCTGTAGACCAAAACGGAGAGAAGTAGCAGAGTCAGACCCTGAACCGATGACGTGAATAGGTCGTGTATGTGGCACTTCCGCGATGAGCGCCCCCAGAGTGACTACTAACTCGACTTCGAGGTCATCAATGATGCCTATCAATTCCTCGCAGAAGGTGCGCCAGCGCATAGAGGGTTCAATTCCCCGAACGATCACAAAGTCTCGGTCGAGGTGCGCGGGTGTTGCCACACTGATTGTGGTGGTGGGCCATTCAATTTCACGCCCCGACTCTTCAGTGACCTGAACGATGGGGCGGTTGACTTGGAAATCGTAGTAATCCTCGGGGTCGAAGAAGGCGATCTCCTCCGCTTCCCACACTTCGATGAGATGCTCCACAGCAGCAGTTGCGGCATTTCCGGCATCGTTCCACCCTTCGAAAGCTGCAATCAAAATAGGCTTTCGAAGCGTGGGTAGCGCAATGATCTCCATCACAACGTGAGCCTACCGGGACGCTAGGGTCAGAAGGCTATTAGGCTCACCCCAATGAAGATTCCCCGACCTGCGGCCATTCTCTTTGACATGGATGGACTGCTGGTAGATACCGAGCCCGTGTGGTGGGTTTCAGAGAGCGCGTACGCCCTGAAACTGGGCTTTGAGTGGACCAAGGAAGACCAACACATCTGTGTCGGAGGCCCCCTCACACGAGTGGGTGACCATATCGCTGAGCGCGCACGAGCAGCTACGGGGCAGGTGCACGATCGTGACGCCATAGTCGATGCAATCACGAGTGATGTCGCTACACGCATTTCAGAGATGAAAATTGAACTGATGCCTGGTGGGAGAGCGCTTCTTGAATTGCTTGTCGCTAAAGACATCCCACATGCACTGGTCTCAGCGAGCCCGCGTCATACAGTAGAGGCGGTCGTTCAATCTACGGGGATCGCATCATTTTCCACCACGATAGCCGGGACCGACCTGCCGCGAACTAAACCCCATCCTGATCCCTATCTCGAGGCAGTGCGTCGACTAGGAGTTTCTATTACCGACACGATCATTCTTGAAGATTCACCCAACGGAGTTGTCGGTGCGCTGGCAAGCGGTGCGATTGTTTATGCGATTCCACACTTAGTTCCAGTAGCCCCACTCGAACGTTTGAATTTTGCTGATTCACTCCTGGAAATCCGAGACGCCCTCGTGTGATTGAGGGCTACGAGAGTGGCAATGGCGGGGGTGTTCCGCCGAATTCCGGACAGATACTTTGATGTGCGCACCAATCGCAGAGCTTGCTTTTCTTAGGTGGAAAGGTTTTGGTCTCGAAAGCTGATTCCATAGCTTTCCAAATAGCGACAATCTTCTTCTCTGTGGCGATCAAATCATTCTCCGTGGGAGCATCCTCGAGAATTCGACCGTCACCAAGATAGATCAATCGCAACTTCTTCGGAACGATATTCCGGGTGCGCCAAACGATAAGCGCATAGAAACGTAATTGGAAGAAGGCCTTCTGTTCGTAACCCTCCCTCGGAGCCTTACCCGTCTTGTAATCGACGATTCGAATATCTCCAGATGGTGCGATGTCAATCCGATCAACGTAACCATGAATCTTGAAACCATCCTGGAGATCATATTCAACATGAGATTCGCGCTCTGCTGGTTCGAGTAGCACAGGCTCTTCAAGTGCGAAGTATTTATCCAAGAGAAAGAGGCTCTCATTGCTCCATACTGATAGGTCATCGATGGCCTCGAATAGTTCCCGATATTTCTCGTCCTGAGAGATTTCCACGAATGCTTCGCGCCATAACTCATAAGCCTGGGGGAGTCGACGTTCGAGCGGCGGTAGATCGTAGAGATGTTCCAGCGTGGTGTGAATGATCGTGCCGCGGACGGCGTCAATCGAAAGTGGCTCGGGAAGTTGATCTATCGTGCGAAATCGAAAGAGCAAGGGGCAGTTTTGGAAGTCGTTAGCCCTGGAGGGAGAGAGCTTCGCCATCGAGACCATGACGACAGAGTAACGCCCGGTAGGGTACTGCTATGACGACTTCGGCGAATGGGATTCCGGCTAGCCGTAGGGGCGCCTTCAAATATGGTGATCGTGTCCAGCTGACCGACCCCAAAGGAAAGTTGCACACCATCAATCTTGCAGAGGGCGGCTCCTTTCACACTCATCGCGGATGGATTGAGCATGAGCAGTTCATCGGCCAACCAGAAGGTTCCCTCGTGACCACGACCGGCGGGACGGTCTTTCTTGCCTTGCGTCCGCTCTATCCCGATTTTGTGCTCTCGATGCCTCGAGGCGCCACCATTGTCTACCCCAAGGACGCAGCTCACATCGTCACGCTCGGAGATATCCACCCGGGAGCGCGTGTGGTCGAAGCCGGAGCAGGCTCCGGCGCACTTTCGATAGCGCTATTGCGAGCCGTTGGTAGCAGCGGCGAGGTTTTCTCCTTCGAAAAGCGACCTGAGTTTGCCGAAGTCGCCGCTAAGAATGTTGAGCAATTCTTTGGGAGTGCGCAATCGAATTGGCACTTGCAAGTGGGAGCGATCGACGATGTGGCAAGTGCTGATGAGCGAGTTCGCGATGTGGACCGCGTCATCTACGACATGTTGGCACCGTGGGAAAATATCGATATTGCTGCCCGAGTTCTTCGCCCAGGAGGCGTTTTGATTTGCTACGTTGCAACCACTACGCAGCTCTCAAAAGTGGGAGAAGCAATCAGGAGCCAAGGAAATTTCACGGAACCTCATGCGTGGGAATCCATGGTCCGAGATTGGCATCTCGAAGGATTGGCAGTAAGACCTGAACACCGCATGATCGGCCACACCGGCTTCCTGCTGACCTCGCGGAGATTGGCGGATGGCACTGAACCTCCTCTGCGCCGCCGCCGCCCATCCAAAGGCGCTTATGGAGCCTCTCTAGAGGAATCGTAGGCCGGTAAAAGCGAGGTGCAGTAGGGTCTGAGCATGAACGATAGTCCGGTTTCGCAGACTGCAGCCGACCTCCAGAAGGAAGTTGAGCGCCTCCGGCGCGAAGTTGCAGGTAGGCCCGGAGAGAGCGCCTCCGACCTCCAGCGTCGAATAGATCTGCTCTCGCAGGAGCTCGCCTCAGTGCAAGGTTCGAACGAACGTCTTTCGGGAACTCTCAAAGAGGCTCGTGAGCACATTCTCAATTTGAAGGCAGATCTAGAGCGCTTGGCACAGCCGCCGGCCGGTTTTGGTGTCGTGCAGAGCATTCCTGAAGGTGAAGATTTTCTTGACATCTTCACGAATGGTCGAAAAATGCGGGTTCAAGTCTCTCCTGACGTGAATCGAAGCGAACTTCGGGTCGGTCAAGAGGTGATGCTCAACGAATCTCTCTCTGTCATTGCGGCCTTCGGTTTCGAAGAGACCGGGGAGTTGGTCACTCTTAAGGAGTTGCTCTCGGACCATAGGGCTCTCGTCACGGCACGTTCCGACGAGGATCGAGTCGTGCGCGTCGCGCGCTCCCTTGAGGGGGTTTCACTTCGCCCGGGCGATGCGCTACTTATGGAACCGAGGTCGGGCTTTGTTTTCGAAAAGATTCCGCGCGCCGAAGTAGAAGAGCTCGTTCTCGAAGAGGTCCCCGACATCGATTATGAAGATATTGGCGGACTTGGACGACAGATCGAGCAAATTCGGGATGCAGTTGAGTTGCCGTACCTTCATGCTGAGCTCTTTCGCGAGTATCAATTGCGACCACCTAAAGGCATCCTGCTCTATGGTCCTCCCGGTTGCGGGAAAACATTGATCGCTAAAGCAGTCGCTAATTCGTTAGCGAAGAAGGTTGCCGAGATGACCGGCAGGCCCGAGGGTCGCTCATATTTTCTCAATATCAAAGGACCAGAGCTTCTCAATAAGTTTGTAGGTGATGTCGAAACTGATAACAAAGTTGTCATGGACAGAATTGAAGCAATCCTCAA